>JAYRNS010000387.1:0-14786 GCA_041912075.1 Anaerolineae bacterium | reverse complement strand
TCTCCACGAGCATCGTGCCGCCACTGACCGGCGTGCGCCAGGGCGGCACCGGTGGGCTGGTGATCTGCCGGATGGCGGTGGGCAGCCAGGGCAGGAACAGCGCCAGAATCAGGACCTGGGCGCCGACCCAACGTCCCGCAAAACGGGGGAGCGCCGCGCGCATTGACTGTTGCCAGGCCTGTCGCAGCCAGACCAGCAGGACCAGCAGGTTGAGTGCCAGGAGCAGGAACCCGAAGTAGTACAGCGTGTACAGACCGGCCGCGGCAGCGAGTACGTACGCGGCCCAGGGACCGAGGGACGGGCGCGGTGACGCAGCCGTGGACCGCAGCAGCGCCAGAACACTCCAGATACAGATCATGCCCAGGGCAGCCCCCAGCGTGTACATGCGCACTTCCTGGCTGTACCAGATGTGAAAGGGCGCAATCGCCACCAACCACAGGGCGACCAGGCTGACCGTCTGGCTGAATCCTGCCCGCCGGCCGACCACGTACGTCAATGGCAGGAGCAGCAAACCCCAGACCACCGATGGCAGCGCAGCCAGGAACTCAAAGCCAGGCTGGACCGGTACCAGGGCAAACCACGCGTGCATCAGCAGGTAGTAGGCGGGCGGGTGAATGTCACGCGCGGTGTGCACCAGGAGATCGGAGACCGACTGCCGAGCCAGATAAGTGGTCACCGTCTCGTCGTACCACAGGCTCTGCGCCCCTAGATCGTGCAGACGTAGGGCCAGGCCGACGAATAGGGCCAGGCTGGTGAGGATGGTCAGAGTGCGCCGCGTCACGGATGGTCTGCCTCACAAAAAAACTCCAATTGCGGCGGCAACTGGAGTTGGTGTGAAAGCGGGTGATGGGATTCGAACCCACGACTCACTGCTTGGGAAGCAGTTGCGCTACCACTGCGCCACACCCGCGAGCCAGGCGCCATTCTACCACAGCACGCCCAGTCAGGCAAATGCATCAGAGGTTGGTATAGTGCACCAGGTGCGGTCCCTCGACCGGTAACTGGCTCACGTAACCACCGTGCGTCATGACCTCGGCCTGCACCGCCATGGTGGCACCAGGTTTCAGTGCCAGTTTGGCCAGTGGGACGGCAATTTCGCAGACCCGCCCTTTGGCGGCGGCCGAGACATCGCCCGCCGGCGTCCAGCCCGTCGCGTCGACGAACTGATAGACATGCGCCGTCTTTTCACCGGCAAACACGCGGACCGTCCACAGCTGGGGCGGTGCCTGGTCGCGTTCGACGCGCAGTGCACACCCAACGTGCAGATCGTGGACGTCGCTGGCCGTCTCCAGACGCAGGTACAGGAATTGACGATCGTAACCGACGCGCATGATCTGCAAGGGGTTTGGTGCGGCATCGGCACGCTGCATCGCGCCGGCGGCCGGCAGGGAGCGGATCACCGCGGCCCCGTTCCATTCGGGTACCGGGTCGACCAGGGCCTGCAGGCTGGGTGTGATGAATGCCACGGGCTGGTCAAGCGTTGCCAGGACATGGCCGGCACTGGCAATCGGGTTGACCACCCAGTCGGGCAGCGGTTGGCCCATACTGTCGTAGACCACTGCCAGGTGGGCCCGGAAAGTCTGGTCGAACAACAGGTCCTGGTCGGACGAGTTGTTGCGTGAATACCACCAGAACCAGTCGCTGCCTTCGCTGATGTCGATGGCCTGCCAGGCATGGGCAGAGCGCTGCGGATCGACCGGGTGTGCGCTGCGTTGCCAATCTTTCAGATCGGCGCGGGTACGGGCCAGGGCACTCCAGGCACGCGTGTGTTCCGGGTCGCCAATCCAGGTGGTCAAATCACCACGTATCCATGAGCCAGTGGCCAGCTGGGCAAGCGTGGCGCGCGGTGGATGCGCCTCGAGGTACTCGCCGACGGTGACGGCGCGCAGATCGGGATGCTGGTTGAGCTGCGCATACAATTGATGCAAAAAAACGTCACCATTGTGTTCGTACCACTCCCAACAGTTTTCACCATCCAGGATGATCGGTATCAAAAAAGGTTGTTCGCTGCCCAGACGCCAGTGCAGCCACTGCAGGCGCGTCACCAGCTCATCGGCGGCCTGCACACCGTGGATGTTCTGGTACAGGAAACCGATACGGTCGGACATCTCGTGATCCCTGAAAATGATGGCCGGGCCAGGCTGGTCGTCGACGAGCAGACGGTAGGGCTGGTAGAACACGGCCGGGTTGGTGAGCAGTTTTTCGTGGTCGCGCGTAACCGGCACCCCCAGGCTGCGTGCGAGAATTTCTTCATCGGATGCCAGCCACTGCACGCCGGCCGCCTGCATGGGACGGAGGATCTCGGGTGCCACGGCGCCTTCGGATGGCCACATGCCGCGTGGCGCGTGGCCGAACAGCCGTGTGTGCTGTTCGACGGCCAGTCTGATTTGGCGGTTGGCATCCTCGGGGGCACTGAAGTTATAACCGGGTGGGGGCAGTGGGATATCCGGTGTTGCCCGCGTGGCGAGCCGGTTGTCGACCAACAGCGGCAGAATCGGGTGGAAATAGGGTGAGGTGGTGACCTCGATTTGACCGCTGGCTTCGAGTGCCCGATAGCGCGCCATCACCGACCCGCACATCGTCAGGTGTTTATGCAGCACGGTTTGTGTGTCGCTGAGGCTAAAGTTGCGATCCTTTTGCACCAGGGCGCGCAGCTCTGGGTCGTTTTCCAGGACGTTGGGATCGGTCCAACCCAGGTTGAACCACGTGATCAGGTCACGTAGGTCCTGGCCGTCAAACGACACCACCTCGCTGCGACGCTCGATGAGCTCATTGTAACGCGGGTAGCGGCGGGCGATGTTGTTCCAGTTGATGCTGAAACAAATATTGGCCAGGTACGCACGCTCGTCGGCTGACCACGTCGCCCGTTGGGCAAGGGTCATGATGCGATCATACAGCCGGCCGGCACCGTAATCGATCAGCTGCTCGTTCAGCGAGGGTACCAGGTTAAAAGTTGCATGGACGCCCGGGTACTCTGCCAGGACGTCGAGCATGTGCAGGTAGTCCTTGGCGGCGTGCAGACGCACCCAGGGCAGCAGGGCTTCGTCTTGTCCTGGCACACGATAATAGGGTTGATGCATGTGCCAGACAAAGGCAACCGATAGCGGATATGGCATGCACGTCCTCGGCGGGGTGGATTGGGTTCAGTCGCGCGCGCGCAGGTGTGGGAAGAGAATGACCTCGCGAATCGTCGCCTTGTCGGTGAACAGCATCGCCAGACGGTCGACTCCGGTGCCAAACCCACCCGTCGGTGGCAAACCGTAACTCAGCGCGGTGACGTAATCTTCATCGAGTGGGTTGGCCTCTTCGTCGCCTTCGGCCAGGGCACGCCCCATGTCGAGAAAACGCTGCAGTTGGTCCAGCGGGTCATTGAGCTCGCTGAAGGCATTGCCCATTTCCATGCCACCGATGAAGTACTCGAAACGCTCGACCAGCGTCGGATCATCGGCTTTCTTTTTGGCCAGCGGCGAGATCTCGACCGGGTAGTCCATCACGATAGTGGGCTGGACCAGGTACGGCTCCACGTGGGTGGCAAACAGCGAATCGATCAGTTTGCCCCGGCTTGATTTAGGCTCAGGCACGTGGCCCAGGCTGCGCATCGCGGCAGCCAGACTCTCCGTGTCGGGGTGCCGGGCGAAATCGAGTCCGGTGGCGTCGAGGATCGCCTGCCGCAGCGTCACACGCCGCCAGGGTGGTGCCAGGTCGATGTCGTGACCCTGGAAGGTGAGCCGGGTATGCCCGTTGAGCGCCAGCGCAACGAAGGCAATCATCTCCTCCACGCGACGCATCACGGCGTGATAATCGGCGAAGGCTTCGTAGAACTCGAGCTGGGTAAATTCGGGGTTGTGTTTGAAGCTGATGCCTTCGTTGCGGAAGTCACGACCAATCTCGTAGACACGCTCATAACCGCCGACCAGCAGCCGCTTGAGATAGAGCTCGAAGGAGATGCGTAAGTAGAGCTCCTGTTTGAGCTGGTTGTGATAGGTCGTGAACGGTCGGGCGGCGGCACCCCCATAGATTGGCTGCAGGACCGGGGTTTCGACCTCTAGAAACCCATTCTGGTCCAGATAGTCACGCAAAGCCCGGATCAGCCGGGCACGGGTGACGAAGATCTGGCGGGTTTCTGGGTTGGCCAGCAAGTCGACATAACGCTGACGGTAGCGCGTTTCGACGTCCTTGAGACCGTGCCATTTGTCGGGCAGGGGGTGCAGAGTCTTGCTGAGCAGCCGCAGGTGTCTGGCCTGACAGCTTGGCTCACCCATGCGTGTGCGCACCATGGGGCCAGCTGCTTCGACAAAATCACCCAGGTCGAGCATTTTGCGCACGAGGGTGTCGTAGGTTTCAACCCCTACATCATCCTGCCGGATGAAGATCTGGACGCGCCCGCTGCCATCTTCGAGGTGGGCAAACGTCGCTTTGCCCATGATGCGCAGTGAAACCAGGCGACCGGCGATCTGCACGACAGGTCCGGGTTCGGCGTTGGCTTCGGCGGTCTCCAGGGCAGCGATGGCCTGGGCCGCCGTGTGATCGCGCGCCACGCGCGCCGGGTATGCAGGAATACCCAGTTCTTGCAGGCGAGTCAGCTTGTCGAACCGTGCCTGTTCTTGATCGGTCAAGTCGTCGAACATCATGATTCAGTTGATCTCGACGATCTCGAAGTGCAGCACACCGCTGGGGGTATGAACCTGAACCCGGTCACCGGTTGTGCGGCCGATCAAGGCCCGGCCCATCGGCGATTCGTTCGAGATGCGTCCTTGGGTTGGGTCGGCTTCGGCATAACCCACGATGGCGTAGGTTTCGACATCGCCGAAATCGAGATCGCGCACAGTCACGCGGGCACCCAGGGCGACGTGCGTATTGTGTTCGTTGTCCGGGATGACCACGGCACTGGCGATCAGGTGCTCCAGCGTCTTGATGCGACCTTCGACGAAGGCCTGCTCGTTTTTGGCCTCTTCATAACCGGCGTTCTCTGAAACATCGCCGTCCATCTTGGCTTCGTGGATGCGGCGCGCGACTTCGGGACGTCGCACCGAAACCAATTGGTCGAGCTCTTCCTGCAGTTTCTGGATGCCTTCGGGGGTCAGGTAGACTTCTTTGTTGTTTGCCATGTTACTCTCTTCGCACGGGCTGCGCATTCTAGAAAAAGTTGAGTCTCAAGGAATGTCAAGGTGTTGGGCAGCATCTGGGCGCACACGCTACGTGCGCGGCTGCCGGCAGGGTTTGACGGGTGTGGCTGCACCATTTGGCCTTTATACGACCAGCGCAGCCTGGCCGCGAATGTCACGCAGCCGTTTGGCGACGTCGGTCTGGCCTTGTTCGACCAGTGACTGGGCGAGCGCTTCCATCACGTCCAACACTTCAGGGGTAATATCCTGCCGGCGCTCGCCCAGCAGCCGGCGGGTTTCTGACGGATATTCGGCCTGCATCAGTTCATTGATCAACTGGAGTGCGGGTGGTTGGGCTGCCCGCGCCGCCTCTTCGATGGCCGCCATCAGCTGTTCGAGCTTGGCGGCCACGGCGCTGGCGCCGCGCTGCTGCGCCGCCGACAGATTCAGGGCCAGCACATCGATGAACGTGTTGTCCACCCGATCCCAACTGGCCTCCAAGGCCGCCAGCGGGTCGGGTGCTTCGAGCAGCTCCTGCAGGAAGGCGGTGGCTTCTTCCATGACGGCCCGGTTAGCCGCATCGATCTGCTGCGTAAATTCCAGCACTCGCGCACGCACGTCATTCAGATGCTGTGCCGTCGTCTTATCGTGCCGCTTTTCGGCGTCCTCGATCCGTGCGGCCAGCTGCTGGTAGAAAACATAGTCGATCAACGGGCGCCCGTAGGTCACATAGGCAACGAACTCATCGTCTGATGCCGCAATGATCTTGTCCAGAAGCTCCTCGCGGGTCGTTTGCGGTGTAATACTTTCGGCGGCAGTCTGTTGGGCCAACATCCGCTCACCAAACGTGGTCATACCCATCAGTTGATTATGTAGGCCGGCGTAGACCGTAGCCGCACGTTGGTCACCAGCCGCTGCGGCCTGTTCGGCCATCGCCGCCAGGGTTACGAAGAAGTCGTAATCGATCTGGGCATCGTAGGCGTTGGCGGTGGCGCGCAGCGCATCTTCACTGGTGGCGCTGCGCAGGATCAGGTTGATCAGCTGCGCTCGCTCCTGTTGGGCACGCATCATCTCCGGGGTGATCCCGTCGGCCGCTAGAATCGCCTCAACCATGCCGTTCAGGGTCAGAAATTCTTTCGGCTGAAACAAATAAGCGCGCCGTTGTTCGGGTGGCAGACTGTCCATCGTGCGCCGTGTCAGGTCGCCGATGATCCGTTGGCGGTCCTGGTTGGTGATATTGGCTCCGGACGGCAAAAAGACCGTCAGCAGGTCTTTGTTACCGTCGTGGTACATCAGCGCGCCACCGATCTGGAATGTCTGGCGGCAGTTGGGGCATGCCGCCATATTCAAACGTCCAGACAGAAACTGACGTTTGAGTTCCGGGTCTGCCGTCACATCGACGATGCTGTATAACTCAGCCGTCACCGGTGCCCGGCAGTAGGGACAGGCCACCGAAATCCGCTGTGGAGCAATCATGAACTGTTTCGATCCTTTCTCACGCGTGGAGACGATCTCCACTACCCCCGAACGACGACTGCACGACTGGTGCGTCACGCCACGCCTGAATCACAGCCAGGACTTCAGCATCCAGGTGCGGCTGGGCCTTGAACCACGTGATGTGCTCGTCATCCAGCCTGAACCAGTTGCGCTGCTGGCGGACGAAGCGGCGCGTGGCGCGTTTCAAATCGGTCACGGCACCGTCCAGGGTCTGTTCGCCCTGCACGAAGCGCACCATTTCGCGGTAACCCAGCCCACTCATGGCCGGCAGATCGGACGAATAACCGGCTGCCAGCAGGTTCTGCACCTCCGCCACCAGTCCGGCATGCAGCATGCCCGCGATGCGCTCGTCGATCCGTTGGTACAACTCGCTGGCCGGCAGGGTCAGCCCTACTTGCAGCACCCGGTAGGGTGGTGGGTGACGCTGCTGCAGCTGGCTGATCGGCTGCCCGGTCAGCGCATAGACTTCCAGGGCACGGATGACGCGACGCACGTTGCGCGCATCGATATGGGCGGCGGCCGCCGGATCGACCTCATACAGCCTGGCGTGCAGGGTCTGTGGACCTGTAGTCTGCGCTTCGGCGGCCAGGCGGCTGCGCAGTGCCCAGTCTGGTGCTACCGCCGGTACCTGCCATCCTTCCAGAACAGCACGCACGTATTGGCCGCTGCCGCCGACGAGCAGTGGCAGGTGCCCGCGGGCCTGGATGGCATCGATGGCCGCGTACGCCAGGGATTGGTATTCAGCCACCGAGAGGGTCTGGTCCGGTGTTACCACGTCCAGCAAATGGTGCGGGACATATGCCCGTTCTGCCGCGGTGGGTTTGGCGGTGCCAATGTCCATCCCGCGGTAGACCTGGCGCGAATCCGCGGACACGATCTCGCCCTGCGAGGCTTGGGCCAGGCGCAGTGACAGCGCCGTTTTGCCAACGGCGGTTGGCCCCACGATCACGACCAGCGGTGGCAGCCAGACCATCTAGCCCTCCACCGCGTTGGCAATCACCGTCAGTCGTTCGACGTGCCCACGCGGGCCGATCATGATCGCTACCACGTCGATACGCCAGGGACCGTCCCAGCCCACCGACTGGACATAAGTTTGTGCTGCGGCAGCCAGCCGCGTCTGTTTGGCGGTCGTGAGCGATTCTTCGGGTGTGCCATACGTCTGGCTGCGTCGTGTTCGCACCTCGATGGCGGCCAGGGTGTCTCCGTCGCGCGCCACGAGGTCCAGTTCGCCATACCGGCAGCGCCAGTTGCGAGCAAGAATCGTGTAACCCCGCTGCTCTAGTTCGGTGGCCGCCAGCATTTCACCGAGCTGGCCCAATCTTTGCCGCCCCGTCATACGTGGGCATCTCCCAGTGGCAGGGGCAACTGGCTGACCGGGGCAAAGCTGCGCCGGTGTTCGGCACACGGGCCAAACTGGTTCAACGCCTGACAGTGCGCCGCGGTACCATACCCTTTGTGGCGCTCGAAGCCGTACGCCGGGTAAGTGGCTGCCAGCTCGGTCATCAAACGATCGCGTGTCACCTTGGCGACGATTGAAGCAGCTGCAATCGACAGAGAGTACCGGTCCCCCTTGACGATGCCCTTCTGGGGCAGGGGCAGGTTCAGGGTTAAGAAGTCGATCAACAGAAAATCGACGACATGGCCGGCACTTTGAATCGCGGCCAAGGCCAGCTGCATCGCCTGCCGTGTGGCGGTCACAATTCCGATACGGTCGATCTGTGACGCGCCGATCGAACCGACGCCGGTGGCAAGGGCAACGTCCTGAATCAAGGCGCACAACTGCTGACGCTGGCGCGGCGGTACTCGTTTGGAATCATCAATCTCCCACATTCCCGATGGAAGCGGGTGATGAGGTGGCAGCACGACCGCCGCCGCCACGACCGGGCCGGCGAGGGCACCGCGACCTACCTCGTCGATGCCGGCGATGCCGGCAAAACCGGCCTGCCAGAGATGCATTTCTTCGCGCAAATCGGGTCTCGTGCGTGCCATGGAACCGGCAATATCGCTATTTCGTCACTTTGGCTGGTCGATTCGACAGAAAACGGTCCACGAGCCAGGTTTGTCTGCCTTGGGCAGATCACGATCGACACAGATCAGGGATGGCAAAAAAGAAAGCGCAGGGCAGTCCCTACGCTTAGAGGCGACCGGCAAAACCCCCCGAGCCGGGTTCAAACTGGCGGGTCGAATGGCCGAACGCCTCTTCTGGAGCTGCACGTGCTGGTTTTGCCGGCACGTCTCTCCCAACAACCAGATCAGGGTATGCGCTCTTCGCGCAGCCGTGCAGCCTTGCCACGCCGCTCGCGCAGATAATAGAGCTGGGCACGCCGTACACGGCCGTGGCGCAGCACTTCGATCTTGTCCAGGCGCGGTGAGTTGATCAGGAACGTACGTTCGACCCCCACGCCGTGAGAGGCGATACGCCGAACGGTGAAGTTGCCACTGACACCCAGGCCGCCGCGCAAACGCATGACCACCCCCTGGAAGACCTGTACACGTTCGCGATTGCCTTCGACAATTCGCTGATGCACACGCACCGTATCCCCAACACGCAGCTGCGGGAGATCTCTACGCAGCTGTTCCTGCTCGACCGATAACATAAGTGGATTCGTCATAATGCCTTGCCCTCTTTAACAAGCGGAACCCGGAGGCACGTGCCGCCGGGCCGCAGGTTCGTCGTTTCAAGCGAGCGGCATTATAGCATGGATTGGAAGAAAAGCCAAATCGAATTCATGGGCATGGTGTCGGCGTCGTGTCGCTGGCATCGGGATGGGTGGTGCCGCTCACCGGTGCCGCGGCATCGACCTCGGCTGTGCCTGGCTGTAAGCTGAGGTTTGGGTCGGGAGGAACTCCGCTGCCTTCCAGCTCCACCCCGGGACGCACAGGACCCTGGTTGGCGCGGTCGAGCATGGCTTCACGCTCGGCAAGTGACGGCACGGCGTTCTGGTCACCGGCTGTCTGCGTATCCTCGTGGCTGGCTGATTCCTGGATGCCCTGCCCGGCCACGGCGCCGGATTGTTCCAGGCCGAGGTCGCCCTGCGGCGTCGGGGTAGGGCAGCCCATCATGATCGCTGTGTCAGGCATGGCAGGTGCATCCTCCAGAGTGGCCAGATTGGGTGTTGTACAGCCAGTCAGTACGACGGCCGCCATCGTGAGCAGCACCAGCGACCTTCTGGCAGTTCTCAACCCTGTGTCGGTGTGTTCTGTCGCCCATATTGTTTGTTTTGGCATGTTGTACCCTCCTGATGCCTTGATGACCGATCGCGGTACCGTTGAGACGAATGACGTGTGGCTTGTGTTCCACGTTGGGAGCCCAAGAAAGCGGGCGATGCCATGGCATCGCCCGCTCCCCAGACCATCGATTGTGCACCACAACTTCCCCTGCAGAGGCAGGGCACGGCTGGTTAGCCAGACCGGTTCTCAGTTACTTGTTCTGCCAGTAGCTCCATGCCTTGTTGTCGCGTGCGCGACCGAAGTTGAAGAAAACGGGTGCCGAGCACGCACTGCAGGCCGAAGAACCTGGGATGTAGTGTGCGCCGCCAACCCAGTTGGAGCCAACCGGATACATCGGTCGCACCGTGTTGTAGTCACCCCAACGGCGGTCGGAAGGACGGGCACCGCTGGTCTGAACCGTGTAGTAGGTGCCACCCGGCAGCGCGACCGAATAGTCGTCTTGAATCGCATAGGCCACGGCCGGTACCTTGCTAGCTCCGGAACTGACGTTCATCACGATACCCAGGTCGCCACGGGAATTGGGGGAGACACTGGGGTACAGAACACAGTTGCTGCTGTTGTACAAGTACGGCCGGGCCTGCGCCCCAGGCAGCAGTCCGAGGGTGTTTTCATATACCGCCACACCGTCGGCGTGCGGCTGTGCAAAACCTGCCCCGGATTTCACATTCCACCACCAACCCAACACGGTCCGGCCTGGGAGCGTGACGTTGGTCGTATGCAACATGTAGCGAGCACCAGTGAGCACGCGGTCATCGAGCCGCGCGGCCCAGTTGTTGGTCGTACTGCCGCACACCGCCTGGTTACGGCTCGTGTAGGCCCACACTGGCACGGTCACCGTTGTCGAAGAATTGACAGCGCCCGAGCTTTCACGCCACGTCCAGATGCGCACGCGATTATAGGGTGAGGTGGTCGGGTAGTTGGAAGCAAAGTACATGATGTGGTCGGCACCCTGCACGGGTACCCAGGTGAACCACGCCGTCGTGCTGGTGTAACTGTAGGAGAACCCGGCGCAGGTTGCCAGTTTATCGAGCGGCCAGCGCAGCATCACCGTACGTGTCCAGTTATCGGAGGCGTTGAACATGTTACTGGCGATGTAGAGGTAGTCTGCTCCCAATTGCAGGTGTGGATAATCCCACCATTGATTCGTCCAACCGGAGTTCGTGTTGGTGGGGAAGGTCTGATAGGTACAGAAGGTATTGCCACCGTCGGTCGACACGCTGAGCAAGAAACGGTTGACCCCACTGGCGTTGGCTACACCCTGTCGATACCACAGGAACATGTTATAGGCTGGGTTGTACAACACCACCTGGTCGCAGCAGAAATCCGAAAAGCCGTTGAACGAGCTCCGGTACTGCCACGAGACACCGCCGTTGGTCGAGCGCGCACCAAACCAGTTGCCACTGAAGAAGGCATACTTGCCGTTCTGTGCCGTGCTGCTTTCCATCACGTTGGATTTGTATCCACTGGGGATCGTACCGCCAAACGTCGTCTTGCGGTACAACTGCGGATCACCAGGAGCGGCCGGTGCGGCTTCGATGGTCTCTGTCAGATCCTGGCCGACGAGAGTCAGTGATGCGTCCGGGGCGGCTTCGCCCGGTAGGGTGGCGTCACCACTCCGGTCGATCTCGGGCCCTGGCCGGTTGGCACGTTTGGTCGCATTGGCAACCTGGATCAACTGGTCCTTGGTCAGCAACGGTGCTTCATCCAGCCATTCCGCCTGTTCGATGACGGGGGCCGCCTGGTCGGCAATGAACGACCCTTCGAGCCCCTCGACGACGCTCTCTTGGGCGCTGGCACTCAGACCGACGGCCAGCAAGACCGCCACGACGATGGCAAGCCACCAGAAACGCTTACGCATTGTTTCTCTCCTTCTGATCAGGTATTGAGTGAGATTGGCTGCGCCGGATGCAGGTGCGTCCGGCAGGGTAAGGGATTTTGAGAACCGTCAGGTTCTCGATAGGGTTTGGCAGTGCACACGACGGTCTGACACATGTCCGGGACCCGGTCGGTGTTGATAAAGACGGCATGCCTGCGCAGCGCGCACTCATCTGGGCACGTTGCGGGTTCCCAATGCTACCTATCATGACGCAGATACGACTTTGGATGTTACGCAGATTCCGCAACTTCATCAAAATATTGCAGCGTAGACGGCGTTTTCACCTCCTTCCGTCAGTTACGTCACCCAAGAGTCTATCCGAAAACCCTCAAAATCCCCTGCAAAATGTGGCTCCTGCTGCAGGTTTTCGGATAGACTCTCGGATCAACGGTGACGTGTCGCCGGCGGTTCCTTCACGCGGCGTTGGCATCACTGGCGGGAGCCCCCGTCAGTTCGTTCGCCGGGTCCGCCTCTGGCACGTAGTTGACGGCAGGTTGGGCCGGATCCGGTGCCGGCGGTTGGTCGTGACGGTCCACCGGTGGTTCCTCCGTCCACGTGATCGTCCACGTGCTCGTCGTCACGGTGCGGACCGTGCGTGTGATCAAGCGTCGCATGCCAGCCTGTCCTGTATCACACGTGATGCCCGGCAGATCAGAGCGAGCCGACCGGGCGGTACCCGGCCTTGATCGCTGCGACTTGTGGCTGGCTGAAGGGCGCTTCTAACAAACGATCATCGTTGTGATAGGCGCGAAACATTTCGCCGATGAAGTGCATGCGTTGGCCCAGGTTGGCCCAGTCGCCGGCCCCACTGTGAGACAGGCTGTCAGGCGTAGGATCGATCACGGTGACCAACCGGCGCAGTTCTGGCAGGATGAGGGACTGCAGCGCTGGTGGATAACTGATCGCCAGGTCGGCGCCCAATTGGATGCGTCCATCTGGTAAATCCAATGACATGATCACTTCGGTCAGCGCCCGACGGCAGGCCGTGGCAGCGGCGGCCGACAACGCAGCCCGGCTGCGGTCGAAGGCCCGCCACCAAACGTGTCGAGTCTCTTCGATCTCGGTCACCATTCGCTGTACCACATCCATGGCTTCCTGGATTTCGGGCTGCAGACGTGTTTGCTCGTGGTAGCCAATTTCGAGGTTGGCAAGATAGAGGAGCTCAGTCCGGACTTTGTCATCCGTTTCGAACATCGCCTGGTAGTAATGGCGAAAGGCCTGGCGCAGAAGGTTCTGGCCTTCAGGCGCATCACCAGGTTTCAAGGCGCTGCAAAACGCGTCGATACGTTCCTCGTGGTAGGTATCATCGCGCGCGCAACCCGCCAGGAAGCGGGCAAACTCGCGCCCGATTTCAGCAAACACCTTCAGATTGCCTCGAGCAATGGCATCACTGGTTCGGTCCAGCGCAGCACGTAGGGTGCTGAGCTGGAAGAACGGGATACCTGAACCCAGCACTGATGGCAGGCCAACTCGCCACCACAGGCGCCATGCACCAGGCAGCCAGTCGACCAGGTGCGGGCCATGGCTGGCCACGACGCCGGCGACATGTAACATGTCTTCCTGGCGGATGGTCTGGCCAGCCTGTTTGGACGCCCAGGTTGCGAAGACACACCAGGTGGCACCCGCACCCACCCGTGCAGCCATGGCCTGTGCAATTTCATGATACGCCTGGGTGATTTGCAGATTGCGCACGACCGGCTCGCGTGCGGCCGCGATCCGATCCACCTCGGCCACGGTTGGCACCGAGGTGGTGTGTGGTGGTTGTGCGGCCAGCGAACGCGCTGGCTGGCGGGTGAGGGTGGGTGTGAGTTGGCGGTTGATGGTCGATGCGTTCAGGCTCATGGTAACCTCCGGCGGTGTCAGGCGGCGACCTGGTGAGGCCGCGCCTGGATTCTTGCGCTGAACGCATTGTCACACATCATCATGCCTAAAACATAACATTTCTTGCCAGGTAAGGTTAACAACTCCGCCAACAAGAAACGCATAGAACACAACCGGAAGACCGGTTCTTTGTGCTCTATGCGTTCTTTGCGGTTGTATCGTTTGCAGCCGTGTCAGGCGGCCAGATCGTCGGCCTCTTCCAGGTCGTAATCGCCCTCGCGGGCGGTAAATGGCACCACTTTGGCCGCATCACCTGGGGTGAAGGTGTGAACGTTGAGACCGGCCCGCGCGCGGATGTCGCTGTCCAACTGCTCCAGGAGTTCCTGGTGCTCCGCCAGGTACGTCTTTACATTCTCGCGCCCCTGGCCCAGGCGTACGTCCTGGTAGGTGAAGTAACTGCCCCGTTTATCCACGATGCCCATGGAAACTGCCAGGTCCAGTACATCCCCTTCACGCGAGATGCCCTGGTTGTACATGATGTCGAACTCGGCCACACGAAACGGTGGGGCGACTTTGTTCTTTTTGATCGTGACACGCGTCCGGCTGCCGGTGATGTCACCACCTGTTTTGAGTGTCTCGATGCGCCGGATATCCATGCGTACCGACGCGTAGAACTTGAGTGCCATGCCGCCAGAGGTCGTTTCTGGATTTCCAAACATGACACCGATCTTCTGGCGCAGCTGGTTGGTGAAGATCATCACGGTGTTCGACTGTTTGATGGCACCCGAGAGCTTGCGCAGCGCTTGACTCATCAACCGCGCCTGGAGACCCACATGGCTGTCACCCATTTCGCCTTCGATCTCGGCACGGGGCACGAGTGCAGCTACGGAGTCGATGACCACAACGTCGATCGCCCCGGAACGCACCAGCGCTTCGGCGATCTCGAGCGCTTGTTCACCCGTGTCGGGCTGTGACACGTAGAGCTGATCGACATTGACGCCGCACTTTTCGGCGTAGCGTGGGTCCAGTGCATGTTCCACATCGATGAAGGCACACAGCCCGCCGCGCCGCTGGGCCTCGGCAATGATGTGCTGGCAGATGGTGGTCTTGCCCGACGATTCAGGCCCGTAGACCTCGATGACGCGGCCCCGCGGGAAGCCGCCCACGCCAAGCGCGTAGTCGATGCTGATGGCGCCGGTGGAGATGGAGTCGATCGGCTGGATGGCGCCCTTCTGCCCCAGGCGCATGATCGAGCC
>JAYRNS010000386.1:0-5551 GCA_041912075.1 Anaerolineae bacterium | reverse complement strand
CATGTCCCAGACTGGCGGCTGTAATATCTGCCAGATCTTGGTCTGTCCACATGTCGCTCACATCGAGGAAGGTGGTGGTCACATAGCGTTCCCGGAGGAACGCGACAAAGTCCCACACTTCGGTAACCTTCTCAGGTGGCAAGGTCATGAGAACCTGGACGATCTGTCGGACTTGATGGCCCGTTACGGTTTGTGCGGATACCGATTGCATTGGTAACCTCTGGATTCTCGATCAAGTTTATGCACGTACACCCTGATTTGACAACCCACAATAGGTGCTATTATATCACCAAATCACTCATTGTGCCGCAATCCGCCCAGGGACACACATGGACTCCAAAATCGCAAATCCAAAATCCAAAATCCAAAATGTTCACGCCGGCTCCTATTTGCCTTTTCAACCTGCCTCCGCTACAATACACCCCGTCGCGCCCGGCGCGTTTTTTGTTTGCCCCGTGCCGGTGCCTGGAAACAGCCAGGCCTGTGATACCACATTGGGGATGCCGCATCGAACATGGCCAGACTCGCCGACCAGCTGCTGCGTTTCGAGGGGCTCATTCTGCTGTTGGTGGCACCCGTGCTGCTCTTTCCCAACCCGATCACACCGTGGGCTGCGCTGCTCCTGGTAGTCCTCTGGCCGCTGCGCTGGTGGCGGCAGGGGCACCTGACGCAGCGCACACCGCTGGATTGGGCGTTGGCCATCCTGATGGTGATGCTGATCGTCGGTTACACCCAGGCCATCGACCGTACCCTGGCCGAGCCGCGCTTCTGGAGCATGTTTCTCAGTCTGGCTGCGTTCTACACCGTGGTCAATACGGTTACCACAACCCGTCAGGTGTGGCAGTGGACGCTGCTGCTGGTGGTTCTGGGTGGTGGAATTGCCCTCATAGGGCTGGTCGGCACCAATTGGTTTACCGACAAGGTCGTCAACCTGGGGGCGCTGTACAGCCAGCTGCCGCGCCTGCTCGACGGTACGCTGGGACCCTGGCAGCGAGGTTTTCATCCTAACGAAGTGGGCGGCACGCTGGCCATGTTTCTGCCGCTGACGTTGGCGCTCTGGTGGGGTGCCTGGCGGCTGGATACGGCACAGGGATGGCCGTCGCGTGCACGCACCGTACAGCGGGTGGGTTTGACCGGGGTGCTCGCCGTACAGGGCATCGTCCTGCTGCTAACCCAGTCACGCACGGCGCTGCTGGGTCTGGCACTCGCCCTGGTGGCGCTGGCGATTGTCCGGCAGTGGCGGCTGGCGCTGGCGCTGCCCTTGGTATTGATCGGGGCAGTGTGGCTCGTGCAGCGCTGGGGCGGCCAGCTGGATGCCCTGCCGGGGACCAACCCGGCCAACCTGGTCGGGCGCGCCGATCTGTGGGGCCGTGCGCTGCTGGCAATTCACGATTTCCCGCTGGCCGGCGTGGGCCTGGGGATGTTTCGCCGGCTGGCTCTGCTCTACTATCCGTTTTTTACGATCGACCCGGTGCTGGCCGACGTGGGTCATGCGCACAACGTCTTTCTACAGATGACGCTCGACTTTGGCATCTTTGGGCTGATTGCTTACGTGGCCGTGGTGGTGCTTGCGCTTTGGGTGCTGTGGCGGCTGTACCGCACGTTAGCCGCCGGTGGCTTACGGTTGCTCGTGGCAGGGCTGGGAACCGGTTTTGTGGCCATGCTGCTGTTTAGCCTGCTCGATACGATGATGCCAGTGGCGCGGCCTTCGTTCACGCTTTGGCTATTTTTAGGACTGATCGTCGCGGTGTATAATCTACAGGTCAGGCCGCACGCACTGGAACGTGACGGTGTGGCAGATGTGCCACCGGTCCAGCTGACCAACATCAGCGCATGAGAGGAAGTATGGCATGGAGCCTTTGCTGGGCACGGTGCCACACGACATGCAGCATATACGAATGAAGATGTTCGGCGGTGCCCTGGTTGTGCTCGCCGTGTTGTTGCTGGCGGCATGTTCACAGCCACCAGCCCCTACGGCCACGGTCACCGCAGCACCGCCGGCACCAACGACCGCGCCGGCGACGGTGACGCCGGCGCCGACCCCGACCCTTGCCCCAACGCCGACACCCCAGCCGGTGGCGGCTCCAACCGGGCATGCTGTGCGGCTGGTCATTCCTGCTCTCCAGCTGGACGTGCCAGTCGTTGAAGTGGGGTGGCGGATCGTGACAGACCCGGCAGGAAAACGCACGACCGAATGGGAAATCGCCGACAACGCTGCCGGCCATCACATCAACAGTGCAGCACCCGGCACCGTGGGCAATGTCGTCATTTCCGGGCACAACAACACCCAGGGGGCCGTATTTGCCGCCATCAGCCGCGACCACGATCAGCCGGCACCGCAGTTGGTACCCGGCAGCAGGATCGAGGTCTTGACCGATAACGGACAGCAGTTCAATTATCAGGTGCAGAAGGTCGAGCTGGTGGCCGAGGAGAATGTGCCGTTGAGCCAACGGCTGGCCAATGCGCGGTATCTGGAACCGACCCGCGAACCTGTATTGACCTTGATTACCTGTTGGCCACCTGATGGCTATTCGCACCGGATCATCGTGGTGGCACAGTTGGAAGCGCCATAGATGCCAAGTCTTGGAGACTTGGCATCTATGGCCAGCAGTTCGAATTTTACACGACGGGGAACGTAGCTTTTATGGAATTACGTCAGTACACCTCCATTCTGCGCCGTTGGGCCTGGTTGATCATCCTGGGCACCGTGCTGGTAGGCGCGATCACCTACGTGATCAGCCGCAATATGACACCCGTATACCGTGCCTCTTCGACGGTATTCGTGGACCAGGCAACCAACACCAACGAGAGCAGCTACGGTATCATTATCGCCAGCGAGCGTCTGGCCCAAACCTATGCGCAGCTCATGCTCACCCGCCCGGTGGTGGATGCCGTGGCCGCGCAGATGGGTCTGGCCGAGCTCAAATCCGACGTCAGCGTGGAACCGCTGCAGGATACCCAGCTGATCCAGGTCGACGTGGAAGACTCGGACAAAGAGTTGGCCACACGTATCGCCAACACCCTGCCGGCCGTGTTCATTCAACAGCACAACGAGCGCCAGCTGCAGAAGTTCAAAGAGTCGCGCGAGAGTCTCGACAAAGAGATTCGCTCGCTTTCCACTAACATCTCCCAGGTGCAGACCAAGATTGCTGAGCTGGAAGCAAGCAACAATCGAACGGCTGCCCAGGACGCCGATCTGGCCCGCCTGCGCGATAACCTCCAGCAGTATCGTGCCAGTTACGCCAATCTGCTCCAGAGCTTCGAGAACCTGCGCCTGACCGAAGCCCGCAGCAGCGACACGATCACGGTCGTCGAGCCGGCGGAGACGCCACGTCTACCGGTGCGGCCGCGTGTGCTGCTCAATACGCTCCTCGGCCTGATGGTCGGTCTGATTTTGTCTGTCGGCGCAGTTCTGCTGATCGAATACCTGGACGATACGATCAAAAACCCGGACGATGTGACCCGTGCCGTGGGTGTTTCGACGCTCGGTGCCATTCCACGCAGTCGCGGGGATGCACCCAACAACGGTGAAGAGGAGCGGCCGCTGGTAACCCATCTGAGCCCCAAGGCCCCTACCTCGGAAGCGTACCGCGTCCTGCGTACCAATATCCAGTTCTCCAGCCTTGACCGGCCCATTCACACGCTGCTGGTGACGAGCGCCAACCCCGGTGAAGGCAAGAGCACCACCGCTTCCAACCTGGCCGCCGTGATGGCGCAGACGGGCCAGCGCGTCGTGCTGGTCGACACCGACCTGCGCCGCCCGGTCATTCATCGCGTGTTTGGTGTGCCCAATGCTGCCGGCTTGACCACCGCGCTGTTGGTGAACCCGGATGCGGAGATGTTGGAAACCCTCTTGCAGCCGACCCAGGTGAAGGGATTGCGCGTGCTGACCAGCGGTCCGCTCCCGCCCAACCCCTCAGAGCTGTTGGGCTCGCACCGCATGAGCGAGCTGATCGAATCCCTCGCGACGATGGCGGACCTGGTGATCTTCGACAGCCCGCCCGTATTGGCCGTCACCGATGCTGCCGTGTTGTCCCGCCAACTGGACGGTGTGGTACTGGTGGTCGACACCGGCGAAACCCGCGAACCACTGGCACGGCGTGCCGTCGAAGAGCTTACCAAGGTCGGAGGTCGCGTGCTGGGTGTGACGCTCAATCGCCTCAGCGCCAACAACTCCGGCGGTTACTACTACTATTACTATCATCACTACTACACCGACGGTGACGGCAAGGATTCATCCGGTGGGCCCGGCGACAGCGGTACACCACCGACTCGACGCGTGCGCCGCGAAACGCAGGGCACCCTGCGCTCGGCTGCGCGCCGGTTGGGCGCGCTCTTCCCAATGAGCCGGTCTGATTGATTGGGGTGACAGCCTTCCGTCGCCGCGTCGGCTCAGGAAGGCTGCCCTTGGTCATCGCCAGGATTTCCGCAGTGTGTGAAACTGCGGAAGTCTATCTCTACCAACTGTGAGCACCACCATGCCCAAAAGAGGCCTTCCCGGATCACGGGGAAGCTGGGCACGATTTGCCGTAGGCCTGGGTTTCAGTGCGCTGTGCCTCTGGCTGGCAGTACGCGACGTTCCACTGGCAGCAGTGGGCGCCAGCTTGCGGCAGGCCCAGCCTGGCTGGATTCTGGCCGCATTCGTGTCGGTGGTGCTTACCAACGTTGTCAAAACCATACGCTGGCGTCTTCTGTTCTATCCACACCATCGCCATCTGCCGATCTCATCTCTCTTTGCCATACTCATGGGTGGCCAGGCTGTGACGCTGGCATTTCCGCTGCGGGCCGGTGAACTGGTGCGGGCCTACCTGGTGGGTGCCCGCTTTGGTGACAGCAAGGTCCAGACCCTGGCCACGATCGTGGTCGAGAAACTGCTCGACCTGGCGATGCTGGCGCTGCTGTTTCTGATCCTGGTACCGCTCCTGGCCGGTACGCTGCCCGGTGTGGCATCACCCATCAGCCTGGATGCGCTCTCGGCACGCCAGCCATTTTTGGTGACGGTTGCGGTCGTGTTTGTGGTGGCTACGGTGCTTCTGCTGGCGCAGCGCGGCCGCCTGCTGGCCTGGTCGCGGCGCGGCGCCGAACGTCTGGCGGGCACGCGCGGTACGCGTGGGCTGGCCATGCTGGAATCAGCGTTTCGTGGTCTGGAAGCGTTGCGTTATCCACGCATTCTGGTCATCGTTGTCACCTCCTCGGTCCTGGTTTGGGTCATGGCCGGTCTAACCAACTACCTGGTTCTGGTGGCGGTGGGTTTGCCGGCCAATTGGGTGATGTCTTTTGCCGTATTGGGCATCCTGCAGGCCGGAATCGTGGTGCCCAGCTCACCGGGCAAGGTGGGTGTGTTTCAGGTGTTGGCCCAGTGGACGCTGCTCTGGTTTGGTGTCGATGCAGTCAGCGGGCTGGTGTATGGCATCGTCCTGTACGTGGTGGGGCCGTTGTCGATTATGATCGTCGGCGGGTTATGCCTGGCCTGGGAAAGCTGGCAGCTGCGCCGCAGTTCGGTGCCGCCACGGACCGCAGACGTGACGCAGCGCGAGGTCGTGTTGTGATT
>JAYRNS010000385.1:0-4155 GCA_041912075.1 Anaerolineae bacterium | reverse complement strand
AGCCCATCACCGTTCAGGTCGACCCAGGTAGACCGCGCCTCGTCGTCCGACCCGCCCAGCGAGACACCGCCGGAGAAGGAGAGCGTGCCCGTGCTGAAGCCCAGGGTGGGGCCGATGCTGGCCGACGTGCTGTATCCCTGCTCGAAGCTGCCGCCGGGCCACTCGACTTCGTTGCTGTCGAAGCGGTAACCCAGGTTGAAGGCCACCGTGATGCGCCCGTTTTTGTAGGTAGTGATGCGATCGGGCAGGCTGTCACCGTTGAGGTCGGCCAGCTCGCGCTCCAGCTGGTCGCTGAACGGTGAATCGTCGTCGGTGCCGGTCGATGACCAACCCAGACCGCCCGACAGGCCCACCGAACCGCCGGTCTGCGAGGTGTCGCCGGCTTCGGCGTGGCCGGTGCTGCCCTTGCCCGACGAATTGCGTTTATTCTTGCCAGAGGCGGGCACGATGGCCTGCGACTGGCTGGAATTGCCCTTGGAATCGGCTTTGACTTCGGCCGCCGTGCCACCACCATCCAGCGTCTTGCTGGTCGATTTGTCGTCGCGTACGCTGTCCGACAGCTGTGAGATCGAGGTCACGTTGCTGCGCAGCGCACCGCGCGGAGACGTGTACTGAATGCCACCGTTGCCGATGACGTCGGGGAACTGGTCACCGTTCATGTCGAAGAAGTCGATGTAGCCCTGGGTTTTGCCCCAGGCATACGACCCGCCGATGAGACCACCGATACCGCCGGCAATGGCGTCCGCTTCGGTCAGGCTGAAGCGTGTCACGCCGCTGGCGCCGGCCAGCTGGCTGGCGCCCGGTAGACCGATGCTGTCAGGCCCAACGCGCGAGCTGCTGGCCTGCGAGGCGGCACCAAACAGGCTGGACTTGGAGCCGCGCCACTGACGGTCCACCACTGCACCCGTGGTTGGGTCGACCACGCTGAACGGCGCGTAAACGAAGGCCTTGCCCTGGATTGGGTTCTTGTAGTTCGGATCGACGTCGTTGATCGTCGGGTACTGGGGGTCGCCGCCGACGATTTGCGGATTCGACTGCGGGTAATCGTTGGGGTCGAACACCAGCCGGCCTTCGTCGATGGCCGCCGTGGCTCGCCCTTCGGCGGCGTTGTAACCGGCATAACCCCAGCCACGGTACGACGGTGGAAAGACCTGTTCGGGGAGATGGGTCCAGTGCCGTGCCACCGGCACGTACACCGGCGGGTTAGGCGACTGGGCGATGTTGATACTGCCCGACAGCCAGACCGACCCCAAGCCCGGCTGGGCAACGGAAAGGTCGAACCAGTATTCGGCACCCTGCTGGACCGCAAAGGTCAGGCTGGCCGGAACGGCATTGACCACCTGGCCATTCACAATGGTCAGGATTTGTTTCGCCACCAGCTCGGACGGTGGATCACCGGCGGCCCCTGGTGTGATCTTCTTCTTGACCGTCACCGCCACGGTGCCGTCCTGGTCCGTCAGCAGCTGGAAGCCCACGCTGGTATCCGCCGTGATGTTGGTATTGGCGGGTGCCGTCCAGGTCGTCTGCGGGGATGACAGATCGGTGCGCGGGTAGACCTGGATGTTGGCCGGTGCCTGCAGGTTGAGCAGGGGTTGGTTGTTGGGGCCGGTCACCGTCACCGGGTTGCCGTTCTGAGTGGCAGACGTGTAATAAACGCGCGGCAGCCACGAGAAAGCGGTAATGTCGACTGGCGAGTCGATATTGACCAGAAGCGTGATCTTATCCTGGGCCGTCACGTTGACGTCGAGCGAAACGGGGAAGGTGCCGGTTGCATCGCGACCGATCGTCTGTGCGCCGACGCTGCTGCCGTTGCGCAGGATCTGTACCGTGATATCGTCGGTCGTCTTGTGGGTCTTGGCGAAATCACCTTCGACGTGCACGGTGCCATCGTACGGTACGATGACAAACATGTCGTTGAGGCCGGCGAGGGTGAAATCTTCGGAACCCTGGAAGCGGTGGACGTCGAGACCGTTGGCATCCTGAGCCGCGGCGATGTTGAGATAGGTAATCACTGGATCCCAGGATACCCGGTCCGAGGCACCGTCGTCGCGCGACCCCACGCGGAAGTAGATGTGGTCGCCGCGCGAGACGCCAAAGCTGGACACGTTCGTTGGCGTCTTGGCTGTGTAATCGGTCCCATCGATCAACGTCGACCAGCGTTCCGTGCCGTTGTGCTGAATCGCCACGCGCACGCCGTCGCCGGTGACGTCGCCGGCCGCTGGTGGCACAAGCTGGACATTGCCCTGGATCGAGATTTGGCCGTCCCACGGTGCGTCCCAGCGTCGCAGGGTGTCCTGCAGGGGCGCCTGGGCGCGCTGCTGGTCGGCGATAGCGCTCAGATCGGGCAGCACGGCTGGATTGACCGTGCCCGCATCGATCGGTACGCCCGTCTGCGAGCTGTCCGTGCTAAAGACCGGGTTGCCATTGGCATCGAGACGGTTGAAGTAAACCGTGCCATTGTCGACCAGGTCGGCCAGGCCATCGGTGTTGACGTCGATGAAGTAGGCCTTGCCCCAGGCCCATGACCAGGAGTGGTTGTACATCACGCTGACGCCGAAGTAGGCCTCAGGACCAATCGCAAACCCAAAGCTGTTCTCACGCGACAGGCTGCTGATACCGGTGATCTGGCGCTTCGGACCGAAGGTGTTGGGGATGGTGCCGTGCGGACCAGACGTGTTCAAGCGGTAAGAGAGCCCGCCATTGTCGTCCTTGAAGACCTTGTCGGCCAGATTGTCGCCGTTGATGTCCATCAGCTCGAGCAGGGCCGTATCGTCATCGCCTTTCAAAACAAAGGCCCCACCAAACGATCCTTCTTTGGCCGGATCGAAGGGATTGAACCCAATATACGCCCGGCCATCGCCACCCAGCGAGTGCGAGCCGCCGAGGGCGCTGGCATTGCCGTTACCAAAGGCACCCAGGTCGATGCCGATGCCGACGCCGTCATTCTGTGTATTCCACGAGGCGCTGGTGCCAAACCCCTGGTAGGTCGACCCGCTGTGGCCGACATCGTTGTAATAATCGAAGGTGTGGCGCGCGTATTCGACGCCATCGGCGCCCGCCTGCACCACGTTGGCCAGCAGGGTTTTGCCAAAGGCGCGCTGGCTGTAGTTGAGCACGAAACGGTGGGCGAGTGTACCGCGGTGATAGACATCGACGCGGCGCAGCAAATCGGACGTAACCCGCAGGAAACCGCCGCGCCCATCGATCGTGACGTCGGTGCGCCGCGGTTCACCCAGCTGCGAATCGCGCACGAAGCGAATTTCGTACGCAGGATCGTCGGGCACGCCAGTTGCCACACTGCCGTTGTACACGATCGAGTCCAGGTACATCTCACGACCCAGCGCCACGCTGTTCGATCCCACACCGCTGCCGGTGACCTTGGCGTAACGGAAAGTCGTCGTATTGTTGCTGATGTCACGGATCTGTTTCAGCCCCCACACAAACTCGTGACCGCTGTCATCGGTCAGAATCGTGGCGACATCGCGGCCGTCTTCGGGCGTCCCACCGTAATAACGCCGGGTGCCTGACTTATCGGTCACTTCCCACCAGTAGGAACCAGGTGCATTGCCGTGACGCTGGACACGCTCGTACTCCCCTTCGGTGCGGCGCGTAAAGATGCGCTCACTGGCCCGGTCCAGCAGGGTGGAGCGCACCGCGGTAGGTGCGAGGACGCTGCCGTCGAGAACGTAGGTCTCGCTCTCCTTGTCCGTCTCGTAGCGCGGCACGCCCCAGCGTGTGTCGATCGTCACTGCGCCCACCGACAGGTCCCAACCGAGGCCCACCCAGCCGTTGCCGCCGGTGGAACTGTAGTTGAGCGCAAGTTCGGGGCCAACGCCGCCGCGCCCAGGAGGTACGGAGAGTGGATGGGTGACCTGCGCATCGCCCTGGTTGTTGGCCACCGGTGGTTGTATCAGGTCGACTTGGGCGGCCGGGTCTGCATACTGCAGGCCATCCAGCGGCGTCGCGCCCAGGCCGTCTGGTGTTTGCTGGGGTGCACGCACCAGGGTCGTCTGCTCGGCACCGGAGAGAATTTCGGCGTGGGCTGTGCCAGAACCGGCAACAGGCGCGAATGCACCGCCGGACTGGACAAGCAGGAGACAGACACTCAGAAAACCGATCAATGCACGCGGCATCGCTCGGCCGCGCGACGAGTGT
>JAYRNS010000384.1:0-1864 GCA_041912075.1 Anaerolineae bacterium | reverse complement strand
TGGCCCGCAAGGGTGAACGCCATTATGCCCCCCGTCCAATAACGCCGATTATCAGCCCAATCATGGCCGCGCTCCCGTCGTCGTCTTGCTGGCGTTGAGCCGCTTGAGCACTTCGGGCGCGACCAGGTCGGCCAGGATGCCCACCAGTTCAGCCGGCACGTTGTCTTTGAAGACCTGGAGCAGCCCGTCACCCAGCCCACGCCCGATAATCTCACCCGCTTTTTTGATCAGATCGTATGAATCGTTTATGCTCTGTTTAAGCGCGGCCGCGATCTTTCCACCTGCGGTATCCAGCCCCTGCGGAATGCCGGTCGCAATGCCGGTTCCCACATCCACGCCGGCCGACGTGCCATCGCCCAACACCTGGCCCAACGCGCGCGTAGCGTCACTCCGGTTGATGCCCTGTCCGGTCAACGTTGCCAGGATGCTGGCCTTCATCCGCTCCATCTCGGCGTTGGCGGCGATCTGCTGCTGGACCTGCGCGGTCACCGCGCCCACGTCCAGTAGCCCCAAATCGGTCCCTGCCTGAAACGCCTTGGCTTTGCCCTCCGCGAACTGTTTCAGCGCGGCCTCGCCGGCGGCTAACACGTCATCCGGTATCAACCCCTGCGCCCGCAGTTCGTCGAGCCACTGCGACTGAAACCCGTTGACGGCCACATCCCACATGCGGCCAAAATCGCGCGCCGGCCCGTTGGGGTCAAAGCCGCCGGTGGCACCGCTGAAATCGACCAGTGATTTGGTGCCGGACACCGACGAACTGATGATGCTCTCGATGGATGATTTGAGCTTTTCGAGCTCGCTGTTGTACGTCGATGCGCCGATGCTCGCCTGATGAAACGCTGTGTCTACCTGCTTGGTAGCGGTGGTGGTTTCGCGCAGGCGGTCCGACAACCCGCCGGCCGCGCTGCCCAGCCGCGGGAATGCGGTCTGCACCTCGGCTACCGTGATGGAGCCGGTTGTGCGTAACGCGGAATTGAGGCCGCCTACCGCACCAGACAATGCACCAGCCGCAACAGCAGCGCCGCTGTAGACCCTGGTCAATGCTGTTATCGCCGCGGCCGCCTGTGGTGCGGTGATTTTGTGCGCCTCAAATTCGCGCCGGATGTCCTGGAGTTTCTGGTAAAACGTGGCCGTTGGCCCGACGACCATGCCCATCTGGATGCGCGCCTGATCGACCCATGACAGGTCCATCCCCTCCATCGACTGCTGTATCCGGTTGTTGATGGACTGGAGGTCGGCCTCAAATTGCAGGTAGCGGGCGAGTGCACCGCCGATGGCGCTGTCACTGCCGAGCGCCACCCCCAGCGTGGCTTTGTAGTTTTGCCACGCCACACCCAACGTGGCGATCGAATCAACCGCGGCCTTGGTCTGCGTTGGTGTTTCACCCAAAACCTTGTTGACCAAAAATTGCTTGCGCTCAACGTCGCTTAGCTTGTCGGCTGTTGTATTCAGCGTCTTAGCATAATCCTCGAACGCCTTTTCACCGCCGGTCACGATGCCCAGGTTGTCCAGGATCAGGGGCGACATACGCCCGATGCCGGTCACGATGTCAGTGAATGCCTCGGCAGTGCTGCGCCCCAACGCCCGCCCGCGCGTGGCCGCCACCTGCAACAAGCCGGCCATTTCGTCGGCGCTGGTCGTGACTCCCAACATCATGGCGCGGTTGGCGTTGGTCATCAGGTCGAGGTCGGTAATCATGCCGCGTGACGCATCGCGCAGTTTGCCCAGCATCACGTCAGCCGATTCGCCGGCACTGTCGGCCAGCCCGCGGAATGCCTGCTCCGTGTTGGCTGACTGGATGCCCAGCGTCTGTAGCTCACGCACCGCGCTGGCAATGCCAACGATCGCCGCACCGCCGGCGAAT
>JAYRNS010000383.1:0-3372 GCA_041912075.1 Anaerolineae bacterium | reverse complement strand
GGTTGGCCGCCTCCTCCAGCTGGCAGCCAGGGCAGGACATCGAGCGGCACAAAAACGAACTCGGCCAGGTCCCCCGCCACCACGGCGAACGTGCGCCCGACCAGCCCGCGGTACCAGAGGGTTTCGGCCGGATTTTCCGGCGCCAGCCAGGGCTGTGCACGCGTCAGCCAGTTGGGTCCGCCCTGACGCATCTCACCGGCCAGGCGAAAAAAGGCCGGTGCATTCATGCGCCCGCCAACCGCCACCAACTGCCTGAGCACCGCCTGTACGTCTGGGATACACGATTCCACCGCTTCGACGATGCCCGCGGGATCGGCCAGGGCGACCGCCAGCTCCTCGACCATCTCGGGCTGCGTCACCGCTGACAGGGCCACCGCCCGTACGCTGGCCATCGCGCGCAGCAGCGCGACCGGGTAGTCGAGCAGCATCTGTTGCAAAGTTAACATAAAAAAGACTCGTTGGTGGTTTGACCGGTGGCTCGATCGTTTGGTCAGTGCGGTGCTGAAACGATTTGCGCGAAGTTGCGTATCAAATGTATGACAGGTTGCATGGCGTTAGCCGCAATTGGCATTACAATATTGCCGGATGGCCACCCGTCGTGGCCGAAGGTCGAGGAGTGCACAATGAATCAGACAAATCCCACATCCGAACGCAGCGGGCTGTTGACCCAGTTATTCGAGCAGTTTGGGCTGGCCGCCAGGTTGTTTGTCGATGGCCGGGTGCCAACGGTGTACAAGGTGTTGCTGCCGCTGCTGGTGCTGGGCTATTTCATCTTCCCGATCGACCTGCTGCCCGATTTTATCCCGGGCCTCGGTCAGCTGGACGATCTTGCCATTATCCTGATCGCCATTCGACTATTTGTGATGTTGGCCCCCAAAGATGTCGTGACTCAATATCGTGATCACACCGGCGCTGGAGATATGCCGACCAGCGCCGCGGGAGGCTCTGCTGACTGGACGCAAACCAATGGCACCGGTAATGTCGTCGATGCCACCTACCGCATCAAGGATTGACGTGTCCGAGCCAGAAATTGCTCCGGACGCCGACCGTGCAGACGCCGCCGTCGAGTCGTCATCGGCAGCATCGCTGGTCGTCGCTGACACGGCACTGACTGACGAGATGAGCGCATCGGCCTGGCTGCAAACCCTGGCCGATGCGCAGCGTGCCATTCTCAACAGCCAGCAGGCTAACCGCGACCTGATTGGGGTTGTGATTCAAGACAACTTCAATTTGAAGGCGGAAAACCAGAAACTGCGCGACCGCATGTTGGTTCTCGAGCGAGATTTGACCGAGCTGCGGCGGCGAGACGAAGCGCGTCGCGAGGCCGTGGAAGCACGCCTGCAGGCCGTGGAGGCTGCGGTCAACACACTGCTGGACCAACTCCAGCGGTTACAGGTACGCGTCCGTCCGCCGACCACCCAGGCTGCCAAGGAACCCACCGGTCACAAAGGATTTTGGGCCCGACTGCTGGGTGAATAGTGCCGGCCAGGGAGCATGCTCCCCGCACTGGCACCCGTGTGATTCACATGCCCCCGGCGGCCGGCTGCAGCTCGAACTCGCCAACGATCTCACCTACCAGATCGTACTCCATGGCGCCGTTGATGCGCACCCGCACCATTTCTCCCACGCGCGTCTGGCCAGGGAACAAAACCAGACCGTCGACTTCGGGGGCGTCGCGATAGCTGCGGGCTGTCGTGTAGCCGTTGTCGTTCCCTTCCACCAACACATCCAGCACACGACCGACTTGCGCCTGGTTACGCGCCAGCGAAATGGGCTGCTGCGCAGCCATGACCTGGGCGCGACGTTCCTCTTTGGTTTCCTCATCGATCTGGTTGGGCATGTCGGCCGCCGGCGTGCCTGGTTCCGGGCTGAAGGTGAAAACGCCCACTTTGTCGAACTGTATGGCCTGGATAAACTCAAGCAGACCCTTGAATTCAGCCTCGGTTTCACCGGGGAAGCCGACGATAAACGTCGAACGCAGAGCGATGTCGGGCATGGCCTGGCGCAGCTTGGCGACCGTTTTTTCAACCCACTCGATGTTGCTGGGTCGCCGCATGCGCCGCAGCGTTTGTGGATGGCCATGCTGCAGGGGCATGTCGAGGTAGTGGGTGATCAGCGGTGTGCTGGCCATGACGTCGATCAGCTCATCGCTGACATGGCCGGGATAAGCGTACATCAGGCGCAGCCAGTGCAGCGCCGGCGTGCGCTGGCAAATCGCACGCAGCAGGAGGGGCAGGCTGCCGGGTGCGCCCAGGTCACGTCCGTAATCGGTGGTGTCCTGCGCAATCACGACTAATTCGTGCGCGCCTCCGGCGACCAGGGCTGCGGCTTCGTCGACGATGCCGGCAAACGGCCGGCTGCGCAGTTTGCCTTTGAACGATGGGATCGAACAGAAGGCACAGGGTGCGTTACAGCCGTCGCTGATTTTGAGATAGGCACTGCCGGCGGCGACGGGTGGTCGTGGTGTGGCCAATGGCTGTTCGATGTCAGGGTCACCCAGGAGGGCATAACGTCCCTGTTGACGGATCGTGCGTCCACCGCGCAGCCCTTCTACCAGCTGGACCACTTCCATCCAGCGTCGTGTACCCAGCAGACCATCGACCCGCGGTACCCGGCGCACGATCTCTTCACCGTTGCGCTGCGCCAGGCAGCCAGCCGCAATGAGGATCTGGTCACGCCGTTTGTGGCGGCCAAGCGCCTTCAATGCGGCAATCGACTCTTCTTTGGCCGCCTCCAGAAAACCACAGGTATTGACAATCAACACGTCGGCATCATCTGGCGTGGCTGTGGAGCCGTAGCCGCGCTGCGCCAGCAGCATGGCCATGCCCTCGCTGTCCACCTGGTTCTTGGGACAGCCCAGGGTCAACAAATAATAGTTCATGGGTGGCTTGGGTGATCGTGCCATCGGTTACGGCCCGATGATCTCGGTGGGGGTGGCGGTCGGCACCGGGCCACGCGGCGTTGGCGTGGCCGGGGTTTGGCCCGCGTCACTGCTGCACGCCCGCGTGACCTGGTTGTCGGCTAGAGTCCAGGTGCATTCCTCGATCGATCCTGTGGTGCCGAGCGTGCCTTGCGCTTCGCCATTGACGGTGACTTCGACACCGCCCGCGTTGCCGGTACGCAGCACCAGGGTTTGTTGTGCTTGCCAGGTTTCCTGACTACCGGATTCCATGACCCGCTCGAAGAGCACCTCGCCGTCGGCTGTGACCCGCATCCAGGCACGCTGGCGGGCATCGGCGACGAGCTCGATCAACTGCGGCAGCACGGTGGGTGTCGCCGTGGGTTGACGGGTCGAGATGCGCGTGGCTGTCGGTGTCGGTGTTGGCAGCGTAAAAATGCCCGAGGTAGGCGTTGCCGTGATTCGGAAGGCTG
>JAYRNS010000382.1:0-1990 GCA_041912075.1 Anaerolineae bacterium | reverse complement strand
TCCAGCGGTCGTAGGTCAGGTGGCGGTCGATGTGTTCGAGCACGCGCATCTGCTGCATCCGGGCGAGGGCGTGTTCGGGCTCTTGCTCCTCCAGGATCAACTCGAGCTCGTGCCGCACCCGCGCCGGGCTGACCCGGGCCAGCAAATCGAGCGCATCGACGATGAGCTGCACGGTGCGTGGCTCGATCTGAAAGTGAAAACGCTGTTCGAAACGCACCGCGCGCAGGATGCGTGTGGGGTCTTCGACAAAACTCAGGCTGTGCAGGACACGGATCACCCCGCTTTCGAGGTCCTCTTTGCCGTTATAGAAGTCGAGCAGCTCGCCGCGGCGCTCCGGGTTGATGCGGATGGCCAGGGTGTTGATGGTGAAGTCGCGCCGGTGCAGATCGAGCTTGATCGACGAACGTTCCACGATGGGCAGGGCAGTGGGATGCTCGTAGAACTCGGTGCGCGCGGTCACAAAATCGAGACTGTCGACCGGCAGCTCGTGCACAGCAATCGCCGGGTCATCGCCCGTACCGCGATACTCGTCCAGTTCCTCTTCGCTGGTTTCGTCATCGCCCTCGTGGTACGGCTGGCCGGCGTGCGTGGGGGCGGTGCCGGACCCACCGGCGCGCAGCACCCATTTGGCCGTGCCAAACCGCCGGTGCGAGCGCACACGCCCACCGAAGGTTTGGGCCAGCAGGCGTGCCAGGGCGATGGCATCTCCCTCCACCACCAGGTCGATGTCGAAATTGGGCCGGTTCAGCAGCAGGTCGCGCACAAAACCGCCAACGGCATACAGTGGATAATTGAGCTGCGATGCTGCTTCGCCCGCCTTGAACAGCAGCGTCAACAGGGGTTGGGGCAGCAGGGTCTGCATGCGTGCGTTGATCTCATCGGCCTGTGAGACGCGGCGCGTTTCACCACCCCAGAGCTTGATCAGGTCGGTGCGGGTGACGATGCCCACCATCTGACCACTGTCCGCATCGACGACTGGCATCTGTCCCCAGCCGGTTTCCATCATACGCCGCTGCAAGACGTCCAGGCCATCCTCGGGGGTCACGCTGTAGCTGCCGCGGCTCATGATCTGGGCCACGGGGGCCTGCTGCATGCCGTGACGCAGGGCGCGGTCGACCTCGCGACGGGTGAGCATCCCCACGACCTTGCCCAGGTCCGCCACGGGATATCCCTCGAAACCAAAACGTTCCATCCGGGCCCCGGCGTCGGCCACGCTCAGTTCCGGATCGAGTGTTTGCACGCCCCACGACATGATCTCACCCACGGTCACCGAGGGACGCACACTCTGCTGTAACAGCTCGATCAGGTGACTTTTTACTTCAGGCAGGGATTGGCCGCGCACCAGGGCGGCCGCCGCGCGGTCGTGTCCCCCACCGCCGAGCTGGCTGGTGATCTGACCCACGTCGGTGGTATCGGTCGTGCTGCGTGCCACGATCTGGATACGATCTCCCAGGTCGACCAGCAAAAACACCGCGGCCGGCTCGTACAGATCGCGCACACGGTGCGCCAGGGTCGAGATCTCATCGTCGAAATCGCGCAGGTGCGCCGTGGCAATGATCATCGGCTGGCCGCCGAATTCGTACGGCTCGCTGTTTGTGACCAGCTGCTGCAAAAGGACCTGCTGCTGAGGACTCAAGGGGTGGTGCAGAAACCGGCCAAGCACATCAAGCCGGGCACCGCGCGCTGGATGCAGCAGGTATCCCACGGCCAACGCATCACGGTCGGTGGTGGCGAAATAGGTCAGGGCACCCGTATCTTCGTAGATCCCCAACAGCAGACAGGAGGCCTCGATGGCGGTCAACGCGAGTCCGCGTGCCTGCAGCTGCTCCACGAGCAGGGTGGTCGTGGCACCCAGGCGTTCGCCTTCGCTGGTCCAGCCGGCGGGCAGCGGCTGGCGCTGCGGCTCGTGGTGGTCGATGAGGTGGATGGTCGTCTGGTTCGACATACGCCGGATCGGGGCAAAGGCCTGGCTGTCCACCACAATCGCATG
>JAYRNS010000381.1:0-4757 GCA_041912075.1 Anaerolineae bacterium | reverse complement strand
GCGTTGACGCACCTGGTTGGTTATTACGGGCGGCGCAGCATGCCGCAGCACGTCCGCTGCATGCTGATGCGTATCCTCGAGCTCGATCCCTGGCGTGAGGAAACCCACCGCAGCCTGATGGAGCTGCTGGCACGCAGCGGCCAGCGCAGCGCGGCCCTGCAGCAGTATGACACCTGCCGACGCATCCTGGCCCATGAGCTCGACGTCTCGCCCGATGCGCAGACGACGGCCCTGTATCTACGCATTCGCGATGGCACGCCGCCTCTGGCCGCCGACGTAGCACCACGCGCGGGGCCAGCAGTAACCCTGCCCTTCCCACCGACACCGCTGGTGGGAAGGGAGGAGGAACTGGCCCAGTTAGGTGAGGCGCTGGCCAACCGTGCCCATCGCCTGATCACCCTCCACGGTCCGGGCGGTATCGGCAAGACGCGGCTGGCGCTGGCTGCGGCGGTACAACAGGCGGCAGATTTCGAAGACGGCGTGGTGTTCGTAGCGCTCGCGACCGCGCCATCGGTCGATTTCCTGGCACCCGCCATCCTGGCTGCGTTGAACATTCCCGTGCACGGGCAGCGTCCACCGTTCGAGCAGCTTCGTGCCTACCTGCATCATCGGGAACTGCTCGTGATCCTGGACAACTTCGAGCATCTCACTGCGGGTACTGGGCTGCTGGTCGAGCTGCTGCAGCATGCACCCGGACTGACGTTGCTGGTGACCTCGCAGGTTCGCCTGGCGCTGCAGGCGGAGTGGCTGTTCGTGGTGCGTGGGCTGCGCTGCCCACCGGCGGCGGCCGCTGACCTGCACCGGTTCAGCGCATCCAGCCTGCTTTTGCAGCGCATCCAGCCAGGGCAGCGCCGGCCGGTATTGAGCGCGGCCGATGCTCAGGCGGTGGTCACGATCTGCCACCTGGTGGGAGGCCTGCCGTTGGCGCTGGAGCTTGTCGCCGCGGTTGTGCGCGAGCAATCCTTGCCCGAAGTCGCGGCTGCACTTGTCCAGGATCTGCGCGTCCTGGAGACTCGCTGGCGGGACGCGCCCGCCCGCCATACCAGCGTCTGGGCCCTCCTGACGCATTCCTGGCAGCTCCTCTCGCCTGACGAGAGTCACGTGTTCAGCCGCCTGGCGGTTTTGCGCGGCGGGTTTCAGGCCGACGCCGCCTTCGAAATCGCCGGCGCCACCCTGCCTGTACTGCGGGCGCTGATCGACAAATCGCTGCTGCAGCGGGAGGCTGGCGGCCGTTACGACCTGCACCACCTGGTACGTCCCTTTGCACTGGAGAAGCTGCGGGCCGCGGGCCAGTTCGAGGACGCGGCGCAATGCCACCTGGCCTACTTCGTGACCCTGGCCGAAACCGCCGAGCCCGAGCTGCGCAGTGCGGCCCAGGACGTGTGGTTGGGGCGGCTGGAGCGGGATCACGACAACATCCTGGCCGCGTTGAGCTGGGCGCAGGCGCAGGGTGACCACGTGACCGTTGCCCGCCTCAGCACCGCCCTGCGGCGGTACTGGCATCGATGCGGGCAGGGGACGGAGGGGCGGGCCTGGTTGAAGACCGCGCTGGACCAGCGTGTCGCCCTGCCCCAGCGTCTACAGGCCAAACTGCTGTACAGCCTGGGTGTCTTGGACTGGCACCAGGGTTTTTATGCCCAGGCGCACGCCAGCCTGGTGGAGAGCGTCGGGCTGTGGCGGGTGGTGGGTGAGACCAGTGGCCTGGCGTATGCACTGAGTATCCTGGGCAGAGCAGCGGAGCAAGTGGGTGATCGGGCAAGGGCGCGGCGCTGGCTGGAAGAGAGCCAGGCGCTTTTCCGGCAGATCGGCGATGACTGGGGATTGGCGTTGGCCTTGTTCCGTACCGGTTACGTTCGTGCGATGGCGGGTGAGCTGGATGCCGAGGTGGCGCTCGACGAGAGCTTGCACTTCTTCGAAGCCACCGGCGATCGCTGGGGTATGGGTCTGGCTTTGTACGGCCTGGGCGTATCGGCCTACACGCAGGAGCAGTGTTCCCTGGCGCGCGCGTGGCTGGAGCAGGCGGTGGCCACGCAGCGCGAGGTCAACGATCGCTGGCTGACGGCGCTCACGCTCAGTGTGTTGGGGGACGTTGCACGCTGCCAGCGGGACTTCGACCAGGCGGAGCGTGCCTATCGGGAGAGTCTGGATCTGTTCAGCCGGTTGGACAGCCAGGGGCGCGTCGCTGCGGCGCTGGCCAATCTCGGCCACGTCGCCTATGCCCGGCATGATGTGCTGGCGGCGCGGACCTGTTTTCAGCGCGGGCTCGCGCTGTCGCGTGAGGTTGGGGACCAGGGCAGCGTTGTGGCGTGTCTCGATGGCCTGGCCGCGGTGCTGGGTGCCTGGGGTGAGCCAGCGCTGGCGGTGCGGCTGCTGGCGCTGACGACGGCGCAGCGCCAGGCGGCCGGTGCCGTGCTGGCGCCGGCCGACCGCCATGCGTATGCCGAGCTTGTGTCGCGGTTGACTGCGCAGCTCGACGAACCGGCGTTTGCGCGGGCCTGGGAGGAAGGTCAGGGGATGACAGTGGCGGAGGCGGTGGGTTGGGTGATGGTGCCGCTGGAGCGGGTGAGGCCGCCAGGTGTGGCGGATTTTGAGATTTGACGGATGATGCGGGCACACGAATGCCGTCCGCGAATGCTGATCGCGAATGCCCTGCTTTACATCCGTTCTTGACAACTCCCCATTCATATGCGATAATCCCGCCAACTTCATACTGGCCCGATGTGGCCACCCAAACCTTGCCATCCTTTAACGAGGAGGTGATGCTGAATGAGCGATTGTAGTAAGCGCGGCACCGTAGCATCACCTCGGTTTATCCGATAGACGCTACGGTGCCCAAACGAAAGGCCTTCCCAATTGGGAAGGCCTTTCACTTTAACCTCGGTTCGCGATCTTTGCGGTTTGGCGTGAACGCTGCAAGCAGTCCCGCAGAGGATCGCTGCGTGATGGCTAGTCGGTAACGCCCTTGAGCGATGCATACAAGTACTTGTGCCATGCGCTCTGGTACGGGCTGCCGGGTTCGGTCAGCAGAGCCAGGGCCACGTACAGCGGCCGGCGGGGCACAGAAAGCAGCCGGAAGCCGACCTCTTCGGGGGTGCGACTGCCCTTGCGCTGGTTACACGAACGGCAGGCCGTCACAACGTTCTCCCAGGTCTTGGTACCGCCGCGGCTGCGCGGCATGACGTGGTCGATCGTCAGATCGTGCCGGGCAAAATGCCCGCCGCAGTACTGGCAGACATAGTGGTCGCGCGCCATCACGGCACGGCGTGACAGCGGCAGAGCAAAACGGCGCGGGATACGCACGTACGTCACCAGGCGTATCACCAGGGGAACTGGAAACTGTGCGTGTTCGGCGCGCAAATAGGCCTCGGCCGCTTCCACCAGCTCAGCCTTCTCCTTCAACAGGAGCACGACCGCTCGTTTGACCGAGACCACACTCAGCGGTTCGTAGGTTGCATTCAGAACCAACACGCTGCTCATGGTCGTACCTCGCCGGTCAAAGACAAATGCCCGGGTGCGCGTTCAACGTGCAATACCCGGGCATTTTCCACGCAGTGGGGTGACCAGTGGGGCTTGAACCCACAGCCTCCTGGGCCACAACCAGGTGCTCCGCCAATTGAGCTATGGCCACCACGCTTCACGGATGCTTACGCCGTTATCCAAAAACGCAAGGAGGGCCAGGTGAGTTGGGCACTACACACCAGCCTCACCCCCTCCTGGCTTTTCTGGCTCGGGGACGAGGATTCGAACCTCGATACAGGGATCCAAAGTCCCTTGTCCTACCGTTAGACGATCCCCGAATACTGACGGGTAAACCCAGGTGCCGAGGCCCAGACTTGAACTGGGGACACCGTCATTTTCAGTGACGTGCTCTACCAACTGAGCTACCTCGGCTTATCAGCAAATCCCAAGATTCGCTGGGGGCAAACCAGAGCGGGCGATGGGATTCGAACCCACGACTCTCTCCTTGGCAAGGAGATGCTCTACCACTGAGCCACGCCCGCATATGCTGTGATGGTCCCGAAGCCGACAGCTTTCAGTCCCACAAGGTGGACCCGGTCGGATTCGAACCGACGATCCCCTCCTTGCAAAGGAGGTGCCTTCCCGCTAGGCCACGGGCCCCCGTCACCAGGTGCCGACGAGAGGACTCGAACCTCCACACCCTGACGGGCAACAGATCCTAAGTCTGTCGCGTCTGCCAATTCCGCCACGTCGGCCTCTTGCCGCCGGCACTGGGAAATCGACCGGGTCATACCCCCGATTCTGTACGACCGCCATCTGTCTCACCGGAGCCTGCCGGCCCCGGTGGCGGCTCCTGGCCTGCCAGGGTGTTACCCTGCTTCACCGTCACCGCTGCGATGAGATCAAACCGCAGTTGGCACTGCTGCCAACCCGCCTGACCCACTCACCTTGCTCCCGGTTGCACGCTCGCCCAGCCGGGGGCATTGCTGCCGCCCGCTGGTGGGCTCTTACCCCACCGTTTCAGCCCTGACCAGGATGCCGTACAACGGTTCCCTGGCGGGAATGCTTTCTGTTGCGGTTGTAGTCACCGGGATACCCCGGTGCCCCCACTTGCTGTTTCGTGGGGCAACCTTCTGGCCACTCAACGCAGCCAGCGGGAGTCGGGAAGTTCCTCTACGCACCGCGTAGCGGCGGTTCACCAGTCGACTTCCACCAACGTGGACGGCGGTGACCGCCGGGCACCACGAGAGCGCATATAACAAGGCAGGCCGGGTCCCGCCAAAATTGTACCCGGGTTT
>JAYRNS010000380.1:0-2108 GCA_041912075.1 Anaerolineae bacterium | reverse complement strand
TGTGTTGGACGCTGCGACGACTGGTGACTGGGTAGGAGTCGCCGGTGCAACGGCCGGTGTCTCGACCGTCGGCTGAACGACCGCCGGCACTGCGGATGCCTGACCCACGACCGTGGGGTGCTCGTATACAGCAGCCAGTCCCTGCGGTTCTGCAGCCGGCACGCTGGAAATCGTCTCGGCCATGCGCGGGACAATAGGCGCGACGGGTGCCGGCTGATCGATTCCACCCGCGCGAACGGGTACGGTGTCTGGTGACGCAGGGGGCACACCGGCGGCAGTGGCTGGCGGTTCAGGACGGTGTTGAACAGAGACCGAGACGGGTACCGTCTGCGCGACGGCTGGCGCGCCGCCGGGTATCACCTGCGGGGCAAACGAGGCCGTGACGGGTGTGTTGGACGCAGCTGGTTGACCCGAGATCATCGTGTCCGCCCACCCGGCAACTGGGGCAGGTGGGGCGGTGGTACTCGCTTCGCTCTCTGCGCCTGATGGGCTTTTGGCTGCGTCTGGACTCGTCGGAAGGGCAGGGGATGGCAGGGTAAGCGCAGTCTGCGCGGCGGGCGTAGTGTGCGCCAGCTCGTTGCTGTGGGTGCCCGCACTGTCGATGCCAGACGCAAGGGCTGGCGGGTTTGGTGCCGCCATCTGTCCGATGGTGGATACTTCTGTCACCTGGCGCAGCGTAGTTTCGGCAGCTGCCGGCAGTGTCCCAGTCTCATGGATCGGAGATGGCAACCGCGCGGCCGATTCATCAGTGGGTTCACTCAGATCGCTGACTGCCATTGACCCCAGGGGCGTCACTGCGGTCTCGACCATGGCGGCATCCTGCATCTGGCGCCAGGAGAAAAGCGAGGCACCGGCGCCACCACGCGTGAGCAAACCAGGGGGCGGGGGACCCCAAGGCGATGGCTCGGCTGGCGCAGGCGCGGGCAGCTGTTTGTCCGCCAGGATCAGCGGTGCCGGCCCGAAGCGCGAGGTGACGCGCGGCTGCACAACCGGCACCAACCCCAGCGTCTGCTCGGTCAGGGTTCCAACAGAACCGATGTTGGCTGTCATTGGGGGCGTTTCCTTCGGAAACGTCGCCACCCCACAGTGAGTGATCCTGGCGCTGTGGTGCCCGGGGTCCAACCGGGGCGACGGTTCACTGTCAGAGCCACCTCACAGGCAGTGTCGTCCTGGTTGGACCCAGGGGTGATCAGCAAGCTGTTCATGCGACGGCCCGTTCAAGATAATACGCACGGCGAGCGTTGCTCATGGCCAGGATGTCGACTTCGCGCCAGCCGTAGGTGCGGGCCAGGGTGGTGACGTCCTGCAGCAGACGCTGTGCCAGCGCCTGGAGCTCGGTCCAGAAGAAGGCCGTGATGTCGAAGAGGGCCGACCAAAGGTGACCGCACGCCGCGCAGACCAGGTCGAACCGGGTTTCGGCTTCGGGGTCGAGCTCGACCATCCCCTGCAGCACCGCGACCACTGCACTATCTGGCAGCTGCTGAGGGGTGATGGCCAGACCATCAGCCGACGCAGCCTCGATGCAGCGCTCGACCAGCCGGCGGCGAGCCGTGCCGGCATCAGACAGGCCGACGATGAATGCCAGGTCGGTGCTGGTCGGCAGGCGAAAGTTGACGACGCAGCCGGCAGCTTCCGCCTGGCCGTAAGTCACCACTGGCTCTGGTCCACGGATGTCGTCCACATTCAGCGCAAACTCCAACGCTGTCTGGCACACCGGACAGGTAGCTATCCCTTGCAGCTGCCGGCCCAGGGTTTGCTCGCGCAGCGTGAGCAAACGGACGTTGCGCTGCCCGATGGTGAGCGCAGCCGCCTGTGACAGGCTTAGCTCCGGCTGGGCCAGGGTCAGCAGCAGCAGCGCACGATCGATGAGGTGCTGCTCCTGACCCCATTCCCAGGCCTGGACGATGTCACGTGCAGAGAGTGGACGCATGGTGTGTGTTTTTAACTCGCGCCGTACTCACCCGGCTCGGCCACGGCTGCGTCGCGCACCCAGCCTTCGTTTTCGAGCTTGATTTTCTGGATGGCAACGGTGTTGCCGGCGTTGGCATCCAGGTCAGGCAGAGCCGTAAATTCCGACACCCAGCAGCGGTAGATGTTGTACGCGATCA
>JAYRNS010000379.1:0-2707 GCA_041912075.1 Anaerolineae bacterium | reverse complement strand
CGGTGATTGGGGCGATGCTCGGCCTGCTGGCCTTCTTGCTGGCCTTTACCTTTGGCATGGCTGCGACCCGTTACGATACCCGCAAGTCGCTGGTTTTGGAGGAAGCTAACGCGATCGGTACTACGTATCTGCGGGCCGAGATGCTCCCGGAACCGCAGCGCAGTGAGATCCGTAACCTGCTGCGCACGTATGCTGGCATGCGCGCCGAGGGCGTTACTTTACTCATGACACCCGAGCTGCGAGCCAGGTCCCTGGCGATCCATGACCAATTGTGGGCTGCCGCGGTCGCCGCCACCGCACAGAATCCTGACTCCGAGCTCGGTGCCCTGTTCGTAGAGTCGCTGAACCAGATGATCGATCTCGATCAAACCCGCGTGACCGCCGGCCGCAACCGCATTCCCGACAGTATCTGGCTGGTTCTGTACAGTGTCGCCATCCTGACGATGGCCGCGATGGGGTATCAGTTTGGTCTGACAGGCGAACGCAGCTGGCCGGTGACGATTCTGCTGACCCTCGTGTTCACGGCGGTCATCGTGCTTATCTCAGACCTGGACCGGCCGCAGGCGGGTCTGCTGCAGGTGAGCCAGCAGGCCCTGATCGATCTCATCGACACGATCGGCACGCCCACACCATGAACGGTGCTGGTTACAGAATCAGTCCGCTCCAGATGAAGTCGGAACTAGTGTGATTGTGGTCTAAACTGATCGCAGAGTGAGAATGTCGGTCAGCGGTGCGTCAGGTAGCTATAGAACCGCAAATTCACGCAATTCCACCTTGCGATCAGTTTAGGTTCGAACACCAAGTGTGCGGAGCACAATGTGTTCGACTTCCACCAACCTTTCTGGCGACACCGTGCCCCAGCGCTCGATCAGTCCCTGTTTGTCCAGGGCACGCATCTGATGGCAGATTGCAATTGAATCCTGACGCAGACCGCCTTCACCCTGAGGAATAAGCACACACGTAGGCAGTTTCTGCATTCTCAGGTTGGTTGTAAGTGGGATTACCATCACGGTCAGCGTAGCAGGAATCAATCGATCATCCTGCAATATCAACACGGGCCGCCGTCCGGCCTGTTCGGATCCTTTTGTTGGGTTCAGATCTGCCAGGTAGACGTCGCCCCGCTTCATGCGCGAGCCTCGTCTTCCTCAAGTACCTGCACATACCGGCCAACACCGGCCTGTGCCAGTTGTCGCTCTTCCTCGTCAAACTCAGCATACAGCGCGCGCAGTGCTTGCGTGTCAGACATGGTGCTGAGGCATTCGTTGATCTCCTGCCATTGCTGCATACTGACCATAACAGCCGCGCCACGGCCATGCTGCGTGAGAATCACCGGTCCCTTATTCAAGTGGGCCATAATCTCATTCTGCCGGTGACGCAGGTCTGATATCGGCACAACTTCGATAACCCGATTCATACGTTTACCTCGCAAAGTGGCATAATTTGTACCTTTTCATGCTCATTTTACACTCGTCAGTGGGCATTGTCAACATGTGAAATCAGCAACGTCGCCCGCCCCACGGCATGCTCTGCCAGGGCCTGCAGCACCGCTCGCTCCGTCACCGGGTCGAGGTGGGTCGTCGCTTCGTCGAGGATGAGGATCGGGGATCCCTTCAACATCGCCCGCGCGATCGCCAGCCGCTGGCGCTCACCGCCGCTCAGGCGGAAACCGTTTTCACCCAGCAGTGTGTCGTAGCCGGCGGGCAGGTTCTCGATGACCGCGTGCAGCTGCACCTGGCGGCAGACTTCGATCATCTCGGCGTCCGTGGCATCCGGATTGGCCAGCAGCAGGTTGTCACGGACGCTGGTGTTGAAGAGGTGGGTGTGCTGGGCAACGACGCTGATGGCAGCACGGACGTCGTCGGCCTGATAATCGCGTAAGTCATGTCCGTCCAGCAGAATCTGTCCCTCTTCGACGTCCCAAAACCGCAGCAGCAGATTGACGAGGGTCGTCTTGCCCGACCCGCTTGGCCCATCCAGCCGCACGATCTCGCCCGGGGCCAGCCGCAGATTGATGCCGTCCACCACCCAGGGTTCGTCCGCGGCGTAACGGAAGCGCAGGTTGCGTACTTCGATGGTAGGCGACGCCGGCAATGTCCGCGGTGACGCGGGTTCGCTGACAGCCGGCGGCGCGTCGACCAGCTCGTACAGACGGGTGGCTGCCGCCCGGCTCATCTCCAACTCCTGAAACGCGCGCGCCAGCGGCTGCACCGCTTCGAAGCTGGCAATCGCGGTCAGCGGCAGCAGCGCCAGGTAGACACCGTCGATCTGCCCGGCTGTGACGAGCGGCACCGCCAGCCAGAATACGGTCAAGGCAGCGAGGCTGGTGAAAACGGCGGCCAGGCCCTCGGCCAGACCGCGCACCCATGCCAACCGTTCTTGCTGCTGGTTGAGATCATCACTCCAGCGCAGCACACGTGCCTGCTGTGCCTCCTCCTGCCCATTGGCCAGCAGATCCGCCAGTCCCTGCACGCTGTCCACCAGGGCGGCGTTCAACCCAGCGCGTGCCTCGATCGATCTCGCGGCCGTCCGCCGGCTGAGCCAATGGCTGGCCGCCGGCAGCACCACGCCCGTCAGGAGCAAAAAGAGGAGGAGTGCCAGCGCAAGCCACCCATCGAATGACCCCAAAATAGCGCAGGCCAGCAGGGTGACCAAGACGGCCACCAACGGCGGGATGATCACCCGCACGTAAAAGTTCTCCAGGGTGCCG
>JAYRNS010000378.1:0-5660 GCA_041912075.1 Anaerolineae bacterium | reverse complement strand
GCTGGGTCTGCCGCGCACGGGGATCATCGCCATTAGTATGCCCGGTTTCGGTACGACTTCGCGCACGCGCGGCAATGCCGCGCGGCTGGCTGAGGCACTGGGGGTCACACTGCACACGATCCCGATCACCGAGGCAGTGCGCCAGCACTTCCGCGACATCGGCCACGACGAAAACGTGCACGACGTCACCTACGAAAACGCCCAGGCGCGCGAGCGTACGCAAATCTTGATGGATGTGGCCAACCAGGTCGGCGGTCTGGTGGTGGGTACTGGTGATCTGTCGGAACTGGCATTGGGTTGGGCCACTTACAACGGCGACCACATGAGCATGTACCACGTCAACGCGGGGGTGCCCAAAACCCTGGTGCGATACCTGGTGGCGTGGACCGCTGATGCCGAGTTCAGCGGCGAGGCGTCGACCGTGCTGCGTGACATCATTGCCACGCCGATTACACCCGAGCTCCTGCCGCTCGATGCCAGCGGTGCCCTGGAACAAAAGACCGAAGAGACCATTGGCCCCTACGAATTGCACGACTTCTTTCTCTATTACACCGTACGCTTCCAGTTTGCACCGCGTAAGGTGTTCGTGCTGGCCCGCCAGGCCTTTGCGGGCGATTATGCTGACCACGTGATCCTGCGTTGGCTGGAGGTCTTCTACCGGCGCTTTTTCAGCCAGCAGTTCAAACGCTCGGCGATGCCCGATGGGCCCAAGGTGGGCTCGGTGGCCCTATCGCCCCGTGGTGATTGGCGTATGCCGAGTGATGCCAGCAGTGCGCTGTGGCTGGCCGAGGTGAAAGCGCTGCAGGAGCATCTGACGCGGTGAGTGATCGATATCTGCGCTGGGGACGCGGGCTGTGGCTGATCGTGGCGGGGCTGTCGGCAGTTATCCTGCTGACGGCGTCGGTGCCGCGCGTCTGGCAGCTGAGCACCGTCTCATCGTCGGCGGCCGTGACGGCCGGGCAGCTGCGGCCGGTGGATGCCGCCGCGCTGGCTGCCCTCGGCATGACGCCGGCTTTGTATGCGACCGTTGTCACGCTGTTGGAAGAAATCATTGCCTGGTGCTTCTGGCTGGTCGGTGCCGTCATCTTCTGGCGCGCAGCGCGTGACAGGATGTCGCTGCTGTTTACACTCGCCCTGGTAACCCTGGGAACGATCAGCAGCCCGCTGACCGCGGCACTGGCCCAGTTTTATCCAGCCTGGGATCTGGCGGTGGCTCTGGTGCGCGCCATTGGACTGGCGAGCCTGATCATTGCCTTCCTGGTGTTCCCCGACGGGCATTTCGTGCCGCGCTGGACGCGCTGGCTGATCGTGGTGTGGCTGGTCTACGTCATCGCTGCGTTGTTCTGGCCAGACCTGCGCTTCACCGCCAGCATGGTCTGGGAGACGCCGGCCCAGGCATTGGGAGTGGTTTGGGCGCTCGTCTGGTTGTTGTTCGTCATGATCGTCCAGGTCTATCGCTATCGTGTTATCTCGACACCCGCCCAACGGCAGCAAACCAAATGGGTGGTCTATGGGATAACGGTGGCGACGACCGGCTCGGCGCTCGCCGCCATCCCCACCTTGTTGCTGCCATTGACCAGTGTGCCGCTGACGACACTGCTCGCCGTTCGTTTGGTGACGATCGTGGTGGTGCTGCTCTGTCTTGGCTTCATGGTGCTGGCTTTTGGTTTTGCTATCTTGAAGTACCGGCTGTGGGACATCGACGTCATCATACGGCGGACGCTGGTGTATGCGCTGCTCACGCTGGCGCTGACCGTGGTCTATTTGAGCAGCGTCGTGGTGCTGCAGACCTTCTTTGGGCGGCTGACCGGTGCACGTTCACCCCTGGCCGTGGTGGCTTCGACGCTGTTGATTGCGGCGCTGTTTGTTCCCCTGCGCCAGCGCATCCAGGGCACTATTGACCAACGTTTCTTTCGGCGGAAATACGATGCGCAGCGGGTCCTGGCGCGGTTTGGCACGACGGCGCGTGACGAAACCGACCTGGATGCCCTGACGTACACACTGCTCGAGGTGGTGCGAGACACCATGCAGCCGACAAAGGCCAGCGTCTGGCTGGTGGCACAGCCGCGCCCGTCGGATCCAACCCGCGAGCCGGCCCCACAAAACTCGGGAGCTTGAACACCATGCCAACCTGGTTACGTGCTGTCATTCTCATTGTCATCTTGTTGTTGATCCTGGGCTGGATGCTGTGGCCGGTGGCATCGGTGATGATTGCGGGCAGCATTGCCGAGGCCAACAACTGCCAGCTCGACGAAGGCTCGGTTCACCCCTGCATCGTCAACGGCAGCGACATGGGCGAGCAGCTCTACTCGATGGGCGTGATGGGCTGGTTTATGCTGGTGACGATACCAACCGGTTTGATCGCGCTGGCGGTTTATGGCGTGATTCTGCTTATCATTTGGTTGGTGGTACGCAACCGAAACTCGAAGGCGCGAAATTGACAGAGACAGCACGTTCGGAAAATAAGGAGGACACAGCATGGCCTTGAACAAAAAACAGATCGAACGCAAGGTATGGGATGCCATCAACCGGCAGGACTTCGACGCACTGGATGAGCTGCTGGCATCGGAGTATGCGCTGATCGACCTGGCGAGTGATCCGGAACAGAAGTACGACCGGGAGGAGGTCAAAGGGCAGCTGGCGCAGATCGCAGCCGCCATCCCGGGTGGCGCTGTCGAGATCGTGGCACAGTCGACGACCTACGAAGGGGAAGTCGTGACCCGGTTTGTCTACAGGGCACCGGGTTCCGACGGCGAGACCCTGTCGTTCCAGGGCATCAGCATTTCCAAAGTGCAAAAGGGCCAACTGCAGTACAGCCACGTCTTGTGGGAAGCCCTGCGCGCAGCGCAGGAACTGCAGCCGCCGGTGACACCCTGGCGCTGGCCACCCTGGCGCTGGCCGCCCAAACCACGACCTCGCCCCAAATAACGGTTCTATGAACAATCCGGGAGACGTATCACCCGCGCAGCGCACGCCTGCTGACCACCCACCGGTCCCAACGGCCTGGTGGGTGGTCGTGCTGCTGTTGGTCCTGGCGACGCTGGTGGTGTTCGCAGCTACGCTGCCGGCCTATTATCGGTATCTCGTCACGCTGCAGAATATCGATGATCCGGCCTATCGCAGCATAGCGGCCAACAACCTGGCGCAGGCCGGTGTGGGAACGCCGTTTTATGCTGCGTTCTACGTCAGCCTTGCCCTGGTGCCGGCGCTGGTTTGTATCGGCTTGACGGCGTTGATTCTGTGGCGACGACCCCGCGACCGTATGGCGTTGTTTACAGCACTGGTCGTCGTGCTGTTTGGCGTGACCTTCACCGGGCCGATGGCGGTGCTGCAGGCCAGCGACTCACCCTGGCGGCTGGTTGGTTACCTGCTGAGCGCGGCCAGCATGGCGTCGATATTCCTGTTTCTGTTCGTATTTCCCAGTGGCCACGTGGTTCCCCGTTGGGTACGCTGGCCAGTGGTGATCTTTGCCGGCTATCTGTTGGTCACAGGCCTGTTTCCCGCCACGCCCATCGATCCAAACACCTGGAGTGACACGACGTATGCCCTCTTCATGCTGGGCTGGATCGGCGCCGGCGTGCTGGCGCAGGTCTACCGCTTCCGGCGCGTGTCCACCCTCGTGGAACGCCAGCAGACGCGCTGGGTGATCTGGGGGTTTGCCAGCGCGCTGCTGGGGTATGCGCTCGTATTGGTGGTTGGGGTGGTCCTGCCGCAGAAGGAGCCGGGCACCGCGGCCGAGCTCATCGCCGCCGCGTTTGCCGCGACGGTCGCGCTGTTCGTGCCGATCTCGATTGCCCTGGCGATCCTGCGTTACCGGCTGTGGGACCTGGGGATCGTTATTCGCCGCACGCTGAGTTACACCGTGCTGACGGCGCTGCTGGCCGTGATCTTTTTTGGCACGGTGACCCTGCTGACGACCGTGCTGTCCGAAGTGAGCGGCCTCCAGTCGGAACTGATCGTTGTGGTCTCCACGCTGCTGATTGCCGCCCTGTTCAACCCGCTGCGCCACCGCATCCAAAATACCATCGACCGCCGTTTCTTCCGCCCGAAATACGATGCGCAGGCGGTGCTGGCACACTTTGCCCACCTGGCGCGTGATGAGACGGACCTGGACGCGCTGACGAAGGAGCTGGTGCATGTGATTCAGGAAGCGCTGCAGCCGGAGCAGGCGCGGGTGTGGCTGCGCCAGGAGCAGAAGCGGTGATGAATCAACTGTATACCGCGCACAGACAGTTCTGACAACAGGCTCGATGTGTCGACAGTTTTGTCGTCTGGCTGGATGTTGGTTTGGTCGATGACAGGGATTTCTTTCATCAATGGCCCCAATCCATTCATAATCACCGCGATTGCTGTGGCACATTATACACCGGCTTGCGCTGGAGTGAAATCATCACGGACGTCCCGCATCACACCGTTCGTAACGATTACAGGACGATGACCTGGTATGCTGTGGTCAGCCAGGCACTACACGCCGGTATTACGCCGGATTTGTGTCTGTGCCTAACTCTAGAGATAAGGAAGCAGCCAGGGAGGAATGCACATGACCACCAATACCTCAAAAACTTCGACGACCGGTGATGCTGCGGTCGGCGGACTGCTCTACGGACTGCTCGCCGGACTCATGATGGCGGCTTACCTGCTGCTGGCGGTCTGGCTGCGCGGCATCGATCTTGCGGCCTTGAGCGGCGCTGCCGGCCCCCTGGCCAGCCCGCTGAGCGGTCTGCTGGCCCATCTGGCGGTCAGCGCGGTGTACGGAATCGTGTGGGGCCTGTTGTGGCAGCCGCTGCACCGGTGGGTCCCGGCGCTGCCGGCGTGGGTCGCCGGCCTGGGTTACGGGCTGCTGCTGACGCTGGTGTCGCAGCTGGCTGCCACCACCCTGCAGCCGTTCCTGGCCAACATCGGTCTGGTCCACTGGTTGGTGGCGCATCTTGTTTACGGTGGGGTGTTGGGCTGGCTGACTGGCCGCGCAGAAAGGTAGGCATCGTCTGCGTGATGGCTCAGGATATTTCTGGTCACTGGCGTCTTCTACACCGCACCCGGTGCCTGGGAGCCGATCAAAGAAGCACTGATGTTCGCCATTCTGCCCGTCACCATTGGCGTCGCCATCTTGCGCTACCGGTTGTGGGACATCGACGTCGTCATCCGCAAGACACTGGTCTACGCGGTGCTCACTGCGCTGCTGGCGCTGGTCTATTTGGGAGGCGTCATTCTGCTGCAGCGGCTGTTTGGCTCGGTCACCGGCGTCGAGCAGTCGCCGCTGGCGGTGGTCGTGTCTACGCTGGTGATTGCGGCTCTGTTCGTGCCACTGCGTCGGCGTATCCAGAACGGGATCGACCGGCGCTTCTACCGCGAGAAGCACAACGCACAGCAAGCACTGGCACAGTTTTCCCAAACAGCACGCAACGAAACGAACGTGGACGCGCTCAACGGTGAGCTGGTACGCATCGTCCAGGAGACGATGCAGCCGGAACGGGTCAGCATCTGGATGAGAGAAACGAAACGCACCCGAAACTCATGACGACGCGTGAGTGAAATACACCACGGAGCAGACACGATCATGAATATCGTCATCTCGACCTTTGGCGTGCGCGGCGACGTTCAGCCCTACCTGGCGCTGGCGGTTGGGTTGCAGGACGCAGGGCATCACGGGCTATTGGTTC
>JAYRNS010000377.1:0-1536 GCA_041912075.1 Anaerolineae bacterium | reverse complement strand
ATTTCGTAGCTATCTCGCGCCTGGCCGACATGCAGGACATCCTGGGCGGTCTGCAGGTCGTATACCAGCAGGTTCAGCCGCTGGTCGAGACCGTGGATGCGGCACAGGCCCGGCAAATTGGCCAGGACCTCGACAGCCTGCGCTCATTCGTGGCCGGGGTGTATGCGCAGGAACAAAGCGGAAAACGGTTTTCGGCCGAAGACGCCGATCTGTTGGGCGCCGAGGCGCAGAACCGTGCCACCGCCGTTACCGGCCAGATCGCCCAGGCTGCCGGCCAGCTCGGAATCGTGATCGAGGAATGATGACAACCCAACTCATACCCAACACGCATGCGCCACGGCGGGGGCTTGTCTTTCGCCTGATCCTGATTCTGGCGGTGGCCTGTTCATTGACCGCGGGGTGGCCCATGCCTGCCGCGGCACAGGAGGCGCCGGGGCAGGCGGCTGAAACCATCCGGGCACGCCTGGTCCAGGCGCAGCTGGTCCTGGACGACGATCCAGCGGCCGCCCACCAGGTGGTGGCGGATGCCGCCGCGCTGTACCAGCAGGTACTGGCACCCCGTCTGGCCAAGACCGCGCCCGCAGCAGCCGCCCAACTGGAAAGTGGTCTGCAAACAGCGGCCGCGGCGACCGACGTCGTCACCTTCGCCGCGGCGCGAGCGCAGGTCTGGACTGCGCTGCTGGCCGGTGCGTATGACGTCGTACAAGATGCCATTTCCACCGGCCAGCCCGCAGAGGCGCAGGCCTGGCTGCTGGTGCGTGAATTCCGCCAGGCAACCCGTTTTTCACGGCCCAATGCCGATGCCAGTGTGGCCGTCGCCGGTCTCGTCGCACGTCAGGTGACGGCAGACACGGCCCTGCAGGCAGTACGCGCTGACCTTCTCGATACCTACCAGTCGCGTCTGAGCCAGGCCCTGGACGATGCGGTCACCGCGCAGACCCAGGGATTTGCTGCGCGTACGGCTGAAGCGGCCGCCCTCGCCGCCGGCTATTTCGCCATCCTGACCCCGTCCTTCACCCAACAGCGTGGTCCCGCAGACACGGCCACCGCACGGCAGGCCTTTGCCACCCTGCGCGCCGCCGCGGTGGCCGGTGAACCGCTGGCCGACAGGTTGGCCGGCGTGCGTGCCGTGCTGCAGGGTTTTCGGGCCGCACCGCTCAGCCCGGCCGAACAGACGCGTCGTGCCGGCCAGATGCTGCGCTTTTTGAACCTGGTGGCGGTCGAATACGGCCGGGGCGTGCGCAACGGTCAGGTGGCCAGCGACCTCGAGCTGCGCGAGGCCATCACGTTCGCTGACGGTGCCGTGGCCGCTTTCGCCGATCTGCGAACCCTGCTGGACAAAGCCAATCCAACGGCGGCCGCCAATGCCGCCGCCGGCTTCGCCACGCTTGAAGATCACCTCGCGGCCGCCGTGGCCGGCCAGTCCGTCGTCGATCCAGGTGAGGTGCGCCGGCAAACCGATGAACTGACGGACCTTCTCAAGTCCACCATGCCGGCCGCATGGCAGCGTCACGATACCAACGCCGATTTCGACGT
>JAYRNS010000376.1:0-1536 GCA_041912075.1 Anaerolineae bacterium | reverse complement strand
CTGAGGTTGAGCAGCGGCAGATTGGCCAGCGGCGGAAGTCCAATCGGAAATTCACCAATGACCTCGATGCCAAGCTGGTCAAGGCGTAGGATGGCCACGAGCAGCCCGGCGATCGCCAGGACGATCAGCGGTACCGGCAGTTTACGGTTGAATCGCGGCAGCAGTACGAGGATGATGAGCGTTACGACAGCCAGCGCAAACGTTGGCCAATGCGTCAGCGGCAGGTTGGTGACCAAAGCCTGGAACACGTCGGGCAGCGCGCGGGCCGTGTAGTTCAGACGCAGCAGGTTGCGCAGCTCGCCGACGATGATGAGAATACCGGCACCGGCGGCAAACCCCACCACCACCGAGTCCGACACGAAACTTACCAACATGCCCAGCCGGGCCATCCCCATGATGACGCGCAACGAGCCGGACATCACCGCCAGCATACCCGCCGCCTGCATGGCATTGACCCCAGCCGGCAGACTGATCGCGCCGAGAATCGAAGCCACCAGGATCGATGCGGTGTTCGTTGGACCGGTTTGCAGGTGATTCGACGACCCCCAAAACGCCCCGGCAACGGCCGCAACGACAGCCGCATACAAACCCATCTGCGGTGGCACGCCCGCCAGGTAGGAAAAGACAATTGCCTGCGGCAGCAGCACGACGGCGACCGTCAACCCGGCCAACAGGTCGAACCGCAGGTCGTGGCGGTTGTATGACCGGATCAGCGCGGCGGGCCGTACAAAGAGCGACGACGTCGAGTGCAGGAATTCGTTCATTGGCTCTCTACAAATGTGCCTCGTGCAGCACAAACAACAGGGCCTGGCCATACGCCTCACTGGCGCCAAATGCCTCGAACAGACGGCTCTCGCCACGCCAGTGAATGTCACACCGGTAACCATCTGGGATCGACGTCAAACGCACCGTGGGTGGGGGCTCTTCCAGGAGCAGTTGCTCCAGCGTATCACGCAGCTGGGTCTCGGTTGGCATCCACAAGGCATCACCCACCAGCACGTAGTCCATGGCCCATTCGGGTGCCCCGTTGAACGTGATCAAGTGCTGATTGCGCAGCTTCTCGACATCCACCATCATGTCGCTGATGACGAACACCTGCTCGTCCAGGTCGCGCCCGGGAAGGACAAAAAAGTCGTGCAGGGTCGGTGTCCACGCCAAACCCGCGTCTTTCAATTGTTCAGCCAGAGTGATCGAGAGCATGGTCAATCTTTCTCAGGGAAAAACGATGACACCGCGCGCACCTTCGCCGCGCAGCATATCGGCGTACGCTTCGTTGATCTGTTCCAAGGGATAGGTCTGCGACACGAGACGGGCAAGATCGAGCTGGCCGCTCAGGTACAGGCTGGCCAGGAGCGGAAAATCGCGCACGGGATTGGCGCTCCCATAGTAGGAGCCGACTACTGTTTTCTCCTGCCGGGTGATCAGTGCACCGGGCAGATTCGTGCGGCTGCCCATCGGTGAAAGCCCGACCAGCACGATGGTGCCACCCGGACGTGCGGTGTCCAACGCCAGCTCCTGTACGGCAGGAATGCCGCT
>JAYRNS010000375.1:0-3201 GCA_041912075.1 Anaerolineae bacterium | reverse complement strand
GGGTGGTAGGGGTTTTTATCATCCAGATTAAAAAAATCCTGCGTCAGTATAACGACTACACCCAGCCTTGTCAAGTGCTGGCGTTGTTCTTGATTCCGTGATTGTCCAGCAGGAAAGCAGGCGATGTAACACGGACTGCCAGTGGCCGTCAGAATAAGCGAGAAGCGTAATACGCTCCCAGACGCCACCTGCGCTCACGTCTCACATTTTCACGTTTCACGTTTTCACGTTTTCACGTTTCACGTTTTCACGCTTCACGTTTTCACGTTCTCACCTTCTCAGGGAGTCACACATGTCATCCACAACAGCCATCGTCATGAGCGGAGGCGGCGCAAAGGGCGCCTTTCAGGTTGGTGTGCTCAAACGCATGTACGAAGTCGGCATCCGGCCGCAAATCGTGTGCGGCACCTCGGTCGGTGCCCTCAACGGGGCCAAACTGGCAGAAAACAGCGAGACGGTCATCACTGAGCTGGAGGCGCTGTGGTTGTCGATACGCGGCAATGACGATGTGTTGGCGCTGAGCCCTCCGGTGCAAAACCTCCTGCAGGCGGTGGGACGTCTGGCCGGACAAGAGGTCAACGGCCTGGCAGATATAGACAAACTGCGGGCGGTTCTGGAAAGATCGCTGCTGTGGCGAGGAGTTGTGCTGGTGGCGTTGGGTTTGCTGCCGGGACCGCTTGGTGCGGCCGCGCAGATCATCCAGCTGCTGGGTCTGCGGCGCCGGGTGGTGGACGTGGTGGATGGCGTGGGAGCAGCGCTCAAGGGCACCTCACTGTTCGTCACCGACCCGCTGCGGGCCAAGATGGTACAGCATCTGGATGTCAGCAAGGTGCGTGGCTCGGGTGTAGCCCTGCGCGTCACCGCGGTCGATTTCCAGAACGGCGATCTGCTGCTGATGGATCAGAATCACCCTGATCTGCTCGAAGCGGTGCTGGCGTCGGCCGTGCAGCCGGTGTTTATGGAGCCGCGGCACCCCGTGGCACCCCCGCCCGGCCAACTGCCGCACCAGGTGTACGACGGCGGTGTGCGCGAGATCTCACCTCTGCAGGCTGCGGTCGACCTGGGTGCCGACCAGGTGTACATGATCCTGGCCGGCTCGCTGACCGTGCCGCCAATTGGTCCGCTGCAAGGCATCTTTCCCATCGTCAGCCGCACGATCGAGCTGTTTACCAACGAAATCGCCCGCAACGACCTGCACATCCAGCAGGAGGTCAACCGCCTGGCAGCCCTGGCCCAAACGCTCCAGGCCGAAATGCCACCCACGCTGCTGCCCGACAGCCCGGCCAGCCTGGCCCTGCAAAGCTTGCAGACCCAGCCGCTGATGGGGCGTCGTCCGGTGGACTTGACCGTGTTCGAGCCGGCGGTCGATCCGTTCGACGGGTCGTTGGATTTCGACCCGGTCAAGATCCGCCAGTCGATGGCCCACGGTTACGAGCTGGCGTCGCAGGTCCTGCCGGGTTGAGCATTACTGTGCATGAGAACGGCACTGCGCGCAGCGGCCGGTCAGCACGAGATGATGGATGTCTACCTCGAAGGACTGCGCGCGTGACAACGCGGTGAAGAAGTCTTCCACCAGCCCGGGATCGATCTCTTCGACGCCACCACAACCCTGGCACACCAGGTGATGGTGCGGTTTTGGCCCGGCGATCTCGTACACCGTGTGGCCGCCAATGTCAGCGGCGACGACCAGACCGGCCTCCTGCAAAAAGTCGAGCGTGCGATAGACGGTGGCCAGGTTGATGGCGGGTGACACGGCCTGCACACGTGCGTATATCTCTGGCAGCGAGGTGTGACCGCCGCCGGCGCAGACGGCATCCAGAATCGTCTGCCGCTGGGGCGTGACACGGAAACCACGCGCACGCAGGGCGGCGACATAATCTACTTGATCGTGTGACATCGAACGTTCTGACCTCTATGGTTTTTCCAACCCGTGGGTTTCGAGCAGCGCGCCGTTGGCCAGAATCTCGGCCGTGGGACCGTCGGCAACGATCTCGCCGTGATCCATGACCACCATCCTGGGGAATAACTCGCGCACCAGCAGCAGATCGTGGGTCGAGGCCAGAATCGTTTGCGGCAGCTCGTGCAGCAGGTGAATCAGACCACGACGGGCGCGCGGGTCCAGGCCGGCCGACGGCTCGTCGAGCACCAGGATCTCCGGATCCATCGACAGCACCGTGGCGATGGCGATGCGTTTCTTTTCGCCCACGCTCAGGTGATGCGAGACGCGCGCCGCGTAATCGCTCATGTACACGGCTTCGAGGGCTTGGTTGACCCGGCGGCGCACGTCAGCCTCCTTCAGACCCTGATAGATGGGGCCAAAGGCCACGTCGTCGAACACGGTGGGGGAAAACAGCTGGTCGTCGGGGTTTTGAAACACCAGGCCGACCGCGGCACGCACGCGCCCCAGGTTGCCATCGCGGACGTCCAGCCCAGCCACGCGCACCGTGCCTTGTCCATGCAAGATGCCGTTCAGGTGCAGCATCAGGGTGGATTTGCCGGCGCCGTTGGGACCAACCAGGGCAACTTTTTCACCAGGAGCGATGATGAGCGAAATGTCGCGCAAGGCCGGATGCCCGTCGGGGTATGCGAATGAGAGATGATTGATTTCGATCGTAGGATGCATAGGACGTTTGACTTCTGGGTATACCTTCGTTATGCCGCCAGCAGCAGGCCCAACAGATAGACCACGAACAACACGGCCAATCCAGCCACCAGCACCAACCATTGGGTTTGGCCAACCGCAGGTAGGGGAAAACCACGTACTTCGCCGTCGTACCCGCGCGCAATCATGGCTGCGTAGATGTGATCACCGCGCTCGATCGAGCGGATAAACAGGTTGCCCGCCATCCCGCCAGCCACGTGTGCACGCCAACGCAGCGTTCCGCCCGTCTTGAGCCTGGGATCGTCGCTGTGACCACTGCGCGCGGCACGCGCCCGCAGCAGCCGGCCAACCTCGTCCACCATCACAAACAGATACCGCCACATCAAGCCAAAGACCGCCACCAAAATGCGCGGCACCTTGAGGGCACGCATGGCCCGGAGTAAATCCGGAAAGGTTGTGGTTGACGCCAGTACGATCGCCATTTGCACTGCGAGCCACGAGCGAATGGCGATGCTGGCGAAGCGCTCGAGTCCCTGCCACGTCATACTCAAAGTCCACGGACCAATGGCGGCCGAAAAAATCGGTGTGCCATCCACGGT
>JAYRNS010000374.1:0-2271 GCA_041912075.1 Anaerolineae bacterium | reverse complement strand
TTCCATCCCTATTCCATCCCTCTTCCATCCCTATTCCATCCCTATTCCATGCCAGGTGCTGTTACAAAACGCGCGCCGGTGCCGTCCAATGACCCAGAAAGTAGAGAGAGCACACATGTCGGACGAAAACGAGTCCCCACCAGTCGAGCTGACGGATGACGTGGCGGCGACCGCCTGGATCTTTGCGCTGCCCGCTGACAGCTACGAAGAACTCGTGGATGGTTTCCAGGAGGCACTGCGCGCCGACCCGGCGTCGCCGCTGACCGGTTTTCTGGAGGCCTGGGTAGAAATCGAGCGGGGCAAACAATCGTTGTTGGAGCTGCTCGCATGAACCATTCACCCTGTATTCTTGTCACCGGCGCCACCGGTTATGTCGGCGGGCGCCTGATTCCGCGGCTGCTCGAGGCCGGTTACCCGGTGCGCGTGCTGGTCCGCGACCCGGCGCGCTTGCAGGGTCGTCCATGGCTGGCACAGGTCGAAATTGCCACCGGCGACGTGCTGCAGCCCGCCACGCTGCAGCCGGCCATGGCCGGCTGCGCGGCTGCTTACTACATGATCCACAGTATGGGCGATACCGCTGACTTTCACCAGCGCGACTTGACCGCCGCCCGCAACTTTGGGCGTGCGGCTCGTGAAGCGGGCGTACAGCGCATCATTTATCTTGGCGGGCTGGGTGATCCGGAGGCTGACCTTTCGCAGCACCTGCGCTCGCGCCAGGAAACCGGGATGGCGCTGGCCGAAGCGGGCGTGCCGGTGACCGAGCTGCGGGCCGCGATTATCGTCGGTTCGGGCAGTGTTTCGTTCGAGATGATCCGTTACCTGACCGAGCGCCTGCCAGTGATGATTTGCCCGCAGTGGGTCTACACGAAAGTGCAGCCGATTGCGATTCGCGACGTGTTGAGCTACCTGCTGGCGGTACTAAAGGTGCCCGCCAGTGCCGGCCGGGTGATCGAGATCGGCGGCCGCGACGTGCTGACCTACGGCGAGATGATGCTGGGATATGCCCAGGTGCGCGGTCTGCGCCGCCGCTTGCTGCCTGTCCCGGTGCTGACCCCCCGCCTCTCGTCGTACTGGGTCCATTTGGTAACGCCCATCCCCGCCGCGATCGCCGGCCCGCTGATCCAGGGTTTGCGCAACGAAGTGATCGTGCGCGACGATACGGCGCGACGGCTGTTTCCTGACATTCAACCACTCGACTATGCCACGGCGGTTCGCCTGGCACTGGGCCGGCTGGATGCGGGCGCCGTTGAGACGGCGTGGAGTGATGCCCTCTACAGCAGCCAGCGGGACATCCAGCCCGTGGCGTTTACGCAGCAGGAGGGCATGTTTATCGACCGGCGCCAGCAGACGACGACGGTCACGCCGGACGCCGTGTTCCGTGTCTTCACCAGCCTGGGGGGTGACCGCGGCTGGTTGTATGCCAATTGGGCGTGGCGGGCACGTGGCATCCTCGACCGCCTGGTGGGCGGGGTGGGCCTGCGCCGCGGCCGCCGTGACCCCGAGCACGTGTACGTGGGCGATGCAGTCGATTTCTGGCGGGTCGAAGCGGTCGAGCCGGACCGCCTGCTGCGGCTGCGCGCAGAGATGAAGGTGCCCGGCCGCGCCTGGCTGCAGTTCGAGGCACATCCCCAATCCGATCAGACGACACGTGTGGTACAGACGGCGTTTTTTGCACCCAAGGGCCTCTCGGGGGTGCTGTACTGGTACGGCCTCTATCCCCTGCACAACCTGATTTTTGACCGTATGCTGCGTGGGGTGGTGCGGCAGGCGGAAACGTTATAGATTTTGGATTTTGGATTTTGGATTTTAGATTTCGGAGTGGTGACGTGGGGCGGGATGGCGGCGTCTTATGCGCTGTGTATGATGACATGATAATTGTGAGGGGGCGTCGATCTCGTGGATAAGCGTCGTTTTCTAACCATCTTTGTCATTGTTTTTGTGGATTTGTTGGGTTTTAGCCTGGTTCTGCCGCTGCTGCCCTTTTATGCCGAGACCTTTGGGGCCAGCGCGGCCGTCGTCGGGCTGCTGGTGGCGTCGTACGCCATGGCACAGTTTTTTGGCGCACCCTTCTTGGGTCGGCTGTCCGATAGGATTGGCCGCCGTCCGATCCTGCTGTTGAGCATCTTCGGCACATTCGTTGGTTTTGTGATGCTGGGTGTGGCCAATACACTGGCTATGTTGTTTGCCAGCCGTATCTTGGACGGCTTCACCGGTGGTAATATCAGCGTTGCGCAGGCATACATTTCCGACATCACCGACGAAAAGAATCGC
>JAYRNS010000373.1:0-2580 GCA_041912075.1 Anaerolineae bacterium | reverse complement strand
GTCCGTCGAGAGATACACGCCGTCGTTGGTGCCCAGCGTGATCGTCGTGGCGTTACTTGCCCGCACCGCCGCAATGACCCAGACGCTCGCCTGCGCCGGTAACCCCGTGCTGGCCGGCGCAAAGCTTGCGCCGGTGGTGGTTGATTTGTAGATACCCCGCTGGTAAGTCCCCGCGTAAGCCACCGCCGGCAGCCCCGGATCGAACAGAACGGCATTCAGCTCATTCAAATCGTTCGGTGCGCTGCGCTGCCAGGTGCCCCCCCCATTCGTGGACCGGTAGAGACCGCGATCGAAACCCGCTGCCAGGAGGATCGGATCCGCCGCGTGGGTGGCCAGGCCATAGATCCGCGGGTCGCCCAACCCGCTGCTGGCAGCCTGCCAGGTCTGGCCGCTGTTGGTGCTGCGGAAAACACCGCTGCCGAATGTTCCCGCATACAGATGGCCGTTGGCAGTCTGCGCCAGCGCAAACACCGACTGATCGGCCAACCCCCGGGACTGCCAGTCCAACGTGCAGTCGCCCGCCCGCCAGACCCCACCGGGCTCGACACCGGCATAAGTGGCCGTTTCGCTGCCCAGCAGATCGCGCACGGTACGATCACCCAGGCCGCCCGGCTGCCACTGCCAGTCTGGTTGGAACGACACGTACGGCAGGTAGTTCATGACGGGTGTCGCGCGACTGGCATCGACTGCCAGAGGCGACGCCACACCCTGACCCGCGACGCCCAACAGAATGGCTGCGCCAAGGACCCCAATCACGAACATCACACCGCGTTGTTTGCCCATCGGCAATCTCCCAAGTCACTCGATCAGCGTGGCTTTGGCGTGTCGGTTGGGGGCTGTGGGGTGTCGGTCGGTGGACGCGGTGTATTGGTTGGTGGCGGCCCAGCACTCGCCGTGCGATAGACGAAACGGCGTGGTGACGCTTCACGGCCAATACGCGCGCCGTCGGAACGGCGCACCAATGCCACACTCCACCAATAAGTGCCGTCTCCCCCCTGCTGCACAGCCGGTGTGTCACCCACTCGAATCGTCTGCTGCCAGCGGCCACCTTGGGCCGATGGCACAGGCTCGGCTGCACCCAGGTGGGTCGGTTGCCCCTCCTTCCAGATACGCACCTCGAAAGCCTGGTTGGGTGACAGGGTGTCGGGCCCATCCCAAACAAATGTGGCCTCCTCGTCACCCGTAATATCTGCACCATCGACCGGCCCGGTCAATTCGGGCACCGGCCCGGATGCAGTGACCGCTGGTGTGGCTGTGCCCGTCGTCGCCGCGGTTGCCGTTTCCTGCCGCGGTGTGGGGGTCGCCGTCGTGGGGGTGGGGGTCACTGTGGGGCGCAGTGTAGCGGTGGGGCTGATGATGCCGCCTGGCACGACCAGGGTCAGCGCCAGCGGCTGGCCGGTCGAGATGCCGGCACTGGCGCCAAGCGTAGGTGAAACAGCAGCTCCGGCCGTGATGATCGACGTGGGTGGCCCCACCAACCCGGCCACAACCCCGCCGGCCGGCGTGGCGGTGGCCGTGCTCGCTGGTGTCTGGCGCAGGATCAGATAAACGACGATCAGCAGACCCAGGATTACACCTGCCAGGAGAGCCATCCACAAGACGGGTGAGCGGCGTGCCGGCGGCAGCGGGGCGGCAGCGGGTCCCGGTGGCGGTGCCCCCGCTGGCTCCACGCGCGCAACGATCACCGTGATGTTGTCGAGACCACCGCGCTCGTTGGCCAGATCGATCAACCGGTGAGCGGCCCGGTCGGGTGGTGATTGCGTGACGATCTCCAGGATTTCCTGCTCGGCCAGGTGACCGGTGAGCCCATCTGAACACAACACGAGGATGTCATTTTCCTGCAGCGTGCTCGTGAAGTAGTCAGCCTCTACCGCGGCACCGGTGCCAATCGCGCGCGTGATGATGTTGCGCTGCGGATGGATGCGCGCCTGTTCAGGCGTCAGTACACCGGCGCGCACCTGCTCCTCGACCCAGGAGTGGTCACGCGTGATCTGCGTGATCTGGCCGCCGCGCACGAGATACACGCGACTGTCACCCACGTTAGCCACCCACAAGTCGCGATCGTGCACCACGGCCGCGGCCACCGTGGTGCCCATACCCTGGCGGCGCACGTCCGCCTGCGCCAATTTGTAGACGGCCTGGTTGGCCGCCTGGATGGCCTGGCTCAGACCGGTAGCCAGGTCATCACCATTCCCCAGGTAATACACGCGTTCGAGTTCACCAATGGCCATCTGGCTGGCGACTTCACCGGCGTTGTGCCCGCCCATGCCGTCGGCGACGGCCAGCAGGTAACCGCGCTGCGCCAGGATGGCAGCATCGGCCGGTGCGAAAAAGGCGGCCGTGTCTTCCTGGTGATCCCGGGCCCGGCCCAGATCGCTGACCACCACCGCGCGCAGCGTCAGGAGTTTGCCAGCGTCAGGACGCGCACCAGACAGGGCCGCGTTATTTTCGGCCGGTGGCGTGTCTACCCTACGTAGGGTGCCGCTCGTGCGATCGGTTTGTTCGGACATAGAGTCTCCTCCGTTGGAGTACTGACTCCACTGGTACGACGGTAACTTAGGGCTCGTAAAAGAATAACTT
>JAYRNS010000372.1:0-3283 GCA_041912075.1 Anaerolineae bacterium | reverse complement strand
TTCTTTAGATCGACTCTACCAACACATCGTCGCCAGCAACCTGTACCTCGTAGGTTGGTACCGGTTCGAACGCCGGCATCTTGGTGGCGGCACCGGTTCGCACGTCGAAGCGGGCACCGTGGCGCGGGCATTCGATTTCGTCACCTATGAGATCACCTTCGACCAGGTTACCCCCATCGTGCGTGCAAACGTCCTCGATCGCATAGAAGACGCCATCCACGTTGAAAATTGCCACGGGGATACCGTCGAGCTCGATCAGCTTTTTGCCGCCGACCGGAATATCTTCCTGAGCCGCCACGCGGACAAAACGCTTCATACCGCTGTCCTATTCATCATCGCTGTGCAAACCCCAGACGCCAGCCTTGAGCACCTTGAGCGGCAGCAGCGCACACTTCATACGCACCGGCCCAATGTCGATGCCCAGCAGGTCGAGCACGTCGTCCTTGGTCCATTGTTTCAGCTCATCCAGCGGCCGGCCGATGATCTCGTCCATCAGCATGGAAGCCGAGGCCTGGCTGATGGCACAACCTTTACCATGAAACGCCGCGTCGACCACCACGTCGTCTTCGATCCGCAGGTCGATGGTGATTTCGTCACCGCAGAATGGATTGGTGTCGTGATAACTGATCGACGGATCGTTCAACTGACCGTGATGGTGTGGATGGCGGTAATGGGCCAGGATTTCCGAGCGATACAGATCGTCCATCGAATGCTTCCTCCCATGGTTTTTCCTCTGGAAAAACCAGGCTATGCCAGCCCAAACACACCGCGCGCCCGGTCGAGGACTTCCACCAGCCGGTCGACTTCGGCCGGCGTGTTGTAGACGTAAAAGCTGGCCCGCGCGGTCGCCGCCAGGCCATAACGGTCGTGCAGAGGTTGTGCACAGTGATGCCCGGCGCGAATGGCGATGCCTTCGCTGTCCAGGATCGCCGCCAGGTCGTGCGGGTGGATGTCCCCCAGCGTGAAAGCCACGACACCGCCGCGCTGGTCAGCATCCGGTCCCAGGATACGCAGCCCCTCGACCTGCGCCATCTGCTGCATGGCATAGCTGACCAGTGCGTGCTCGTGCGCTTGTACGGCCGGCATGCCTAATTGCTCCAGAAAATCGACCGCGGCACCCAACCCAATCGCCTCAGCGATCGCGGGTGTCCCGGCCTCGAACTTCCAGGGCAGCACGTTCCAACGTGACCCGCTCAGCCGTACCTCGCGGATCATTTCACCGCCACCCATAAACGGCGGCATCGCCTCCAACAGCTCACGCCGGCCGTAGAGCACCCCAATTCCGGTGGGTCCGCACATCTTGTGGCCGGAAAAGGCCATGAAATCGACGTCGAGCGCCTGGACGTCGACCGGGAGGTGTGGCACACTCTGTGCCGCATCGACGACAACCAGCGCGCCCACCGCATGGGCCGCGCGAACCAGCTCTGCCACCGGGTTGATCGTGCCCAGCACATTAGACATCGCCGTAAACGCAAATAGCTTCGTACGCGGCGTTAGCAGGTCGGGCAGGAGATCGAGGCGCAGCTGGCCGTGATCGTCGACTGGCACGTAACGCAGGGTGGCACCCGTCCGCTGGCAGGCCAGCTGCCAGGGCACGATGTTAGAATGGTGCTCCATCTCGGTAATGAGCACTTCGTCACCCGCGTGCAGGTTAGCGCTGCCCCAACTGTACGCCAGCAGGTTGATGGCTTCGGTGGTGTTGCGTGTCCAGATAACCTGTTTGGGGCTGGGCGCATTGATGAAACGCGCCACCCGACCGCGCGCCGCCTCGAAGGCCGCGGTTGCTTCCTCGCTCAACGTATAGACGCCGCGATGCACGTTGGCATGCTCGTTGGCGTAGTACTGTCGTATCCGTTCGATAACCACGTCGGGTTTCTGCGCACTGGCCGTGCTGTCCAGATACACGAGCGGCTTACCGTGGATGACACGCTGCAAGATGGGAAAGCGGGCGCGCACGGCAGCAACGTCGAGTGATTGTGTCGTGGCGATCATGCCTCCTCGACCTCGTCCAGCGGCACGAACCCCTCCGAGCGATGGGTGGGTAGCGAGATTCCATGAGCCGCCGCCATACGCTGCCGCCGCAGCTCGTTGACTGCGTTCTGGGCCGTGGTCAACCCCAACGTAGCACAGCGCAGACGGGTCGCAACGATCTCACGCCCCAACAGGTCGATGATTACGTTGCTGTCGGCCGCTTCGATCTCGTGCAGCGCCTTGCCGGCGAACATTTCCATGACCATCGACGTTGCGGCCTGGCTGATCGTGCAGCCCTCACCTTCGAAACTCAGCCCCGTGATTTGTTCGTTGCCATCTGTCTGCAAATAGACGGTAACGATGTCTCCGCAGCCAGGGTTCCCCCCCTGCATGACGACGTCAGCCGGGTCGGTGACCCCGTGGCCGCGTGGAGACTCGTAATGCTCCAAGATAAAATCGATTTTGGCTTGTCGGTCCACCGCGTGCCTCATCTAGGACTAAGATTGGCCAGATATGCTCAGGCGCAACGTCGATTGTACTCCGTTCCAGGCAAAACCGCAAGGCGTAAAGGCACCGGCCGTCAACGAATTCTAGACGCGAATCAACGAATCACGCGACGCACATTCAGACGGAACAATGCGTTCCTGTACCTTCGTTGGCTATTTTGCGGGACGGTCATTCGCGCATTCGCGGACACAATTCGCGGACGGCCGGCGTGCTCACCGCTCGATCGGCACGTTGACCAGGTTACCCCACTCGGTCCACGAGCCGTCATAGTTGCGCACGTTGGCATAACCCAACAGGTAAGTCAGCACAAACCAGGTGTGCGACGAACGCTCGCCGATCCGGCAGTAAGCCACGACGTTGTCATCCGGGTGCAGTCCTTGCTCGGATTCGTAGATGGCTCGCAGCTCACTGGCCGGCTTGAAGGTGCCATCGGCATTCGCTGCGCGCGCCCAGGGAATGTTGCGTGCCCCTGGGATGTGACCACCGCGCAGGGCACCTTCCTGCGGATAGTTGGGCATGTGCAGCAGCTCACCGCTGTATTCACCCGGTGAGCGCACGTCGACCAGCGGACGCTGCTCGCGGATGTGGTCGAGGACCTGGTCACGCGTGGCACGGATCTTGTAGTCGGCCCGTTCGGGCGCTTTGTAGGTCGTCACCGGATAGGTCGGCACCACACGATCCATTGGGCGACCCTCGGCCTCCCACTTGGCGCGACCACCGTCCATGACGCGGGCGTTGGTGTGGCCAAACAGCTGGAATACCCAAAACGCATAACAGGCCCACCAGTTGTTTTTGTCACCGTAGA
>JAYRNS010000371.1:0-2186 GCA_041912075.1 Anaerolineae bacterium | reverse complement strand
TTCGCGTCGTATTCGCGGATGGCCGGTTCGCGGACGGCCGGTTCGCGGACGGCTGGCCAGCGGACGCGCTTGCCTCCCACCTCGATTGCCCAACCTCGTGCCGTGTGGTACAATCGGGCGCATCGATGCATTCAAGTGGTGCGGATGCGACATTCGATCACAATGAAATCACGGGAACAACGTATGAAAATCGTCACAACCGATGAAATGCGCCTGCTGGAAAAGGCGACCGATGCGGCCGGCTGGACGTACGACGACATGATGGAGCGCGCCGGCGCCGCGGTCAGCGCGGCCGCGCTGGAATACCTGGAAAACGTGGGCGGCGGCTCGGTGCTGGTCCTGGTGGGGCCGGGTAACAACGGCGGCGACGGCCTGGTCGCGGCACGTGGGCTGGCCGAAGCCGGCTGGCCGGTCCGCGTCTACGTGTGGAAACGCACACCGGGCAAAACCGACCATAACTACCAGCGGGCATTGGCCCTCGACATCCCCATCACCCACGCCGACGATGACGCCACGCGTGTCACCCTGCGCGCCTGGTTGACCGAAGCTACGGTCGTGATCGATGCCTTGCTGGGCACCGGCGCCTCACGGCCCATCAGCGGTGATCTGGCCGAGATTCTCGATGCGGCACGGGCTTCGCTGGCCAACGACCCGCGCTTGATCACCCTCCCGCCAGACGACGAATCCGCAGAGGCGCCCGGCCCGGCCCTCTTCAATGCCAGCGATCCCCTGTGGACCTTATCGAGCGAACCGGCCGGCGCAGCCCGTCCCCTGCACGTCATTGCCGTCGACTGCGTCAGCGGGTTGGACCTGAGCACCGGCGTGGTCGATGCGCATGCCCTGCCGGCCGCGGTGACCGTGACTTTTGCCTACCCCAAACGCGGGCACTTCACCGGCCAGGGCATCGAGGTGACGGGCACCCTGCTCGTGGCCGACATCGGCGTGCCACCCGACCTGGCCGCCCACCTGACGACCGAACTGGCGATGGCGCCCGACGTGGCGGCACGCCTGCCGCTGCGCCCACGCCACGCCCACAAAGGCACGTTTGGCCGTGCGCTGATCGTGGCCGGATCGTTGTACTACACCGGCGCGGCCGCCCTGGCCGCCTCGGCCGCGATGCGTGCCGGCGCTGGCCTGGTGACCCTCGCTGTGCCACGACCCCTGCAGGGCATCCTGGCCGCCACCCTGTACGAAGTCACCTGGCTGCCGCTGCCGCATGACCTGGGGGTTCTGGCCGCCGATGCGGCGCGCCTGCTCAACGAAAAACTGGGGCAGTACAAGGCACTGCTGATCGGACCCGGTCTGAGCACCGAGAAAGAGACGGGTGAATTCCTCAAGGCATTTTTCCAGCCCGAGGAACCCAAAGCGCGCAGCCGGCCGCAGATCGGCTTTGCGCGTCCTCGTGGTGACACGGCGGGCGAGGGGGCACACGACAAACAATCGACGGCGCGCACCGATCTGCCGCCGCTGGTCGTCGATGCGGATGCCCTCAACTGGCTGGCCACCCAGGAGAACTGGCCGGCGCTGCTGCCGCCGCGGTCGATCCTGACCCCGCACCCCGGTGAAATGGCCCGTCTGTGCGGGCTGGATTCGCAGGAGGAGGTCAACCAGCGCCGCTGGGACCTGGCGACGGAGAAAGCTGCGGCGTGGAACCAGATCGTGCTGCTCAAAGGGGCCCACACCATCATCGCCGCACCCGATGGACGGGTGCGTGTGCTGCCCTTTGCGACGCCGGCCCTGGCCACCGCCGGCACCGGTGACGTGCTGGCCGGCACCATCGTCGCGCTGCTTGCTCAGGGGTTGGAACCCTTCGATGCGGCCGTGGTTGGCGCGTATCTGCATGGCCTCGCCGGCAGCCTGGCCGCAGTCGACATCGGCCAGGCCGGCGTGGTTGCCAGCGATGTGGTAACCAACCTGCCCCAGGCGCGGCAGACGCTGCTGGATTAGGAACCACAAAGAACGCACAGAGCTCACAGGTATTTTTTGTCTGTGAGCTCTGTGCGTTCTACCACGAAACGCTTCGGTGTTGAGGAGTCCGCACCCCCAGGTGCGGACTCCTCTTTCTGTGAAGACGCCGTGCTGCACGTGGGCGTGCAGCGCTTGTCACTACCGTGAAACGCTTCGGTGTTGAGGAGTCCGCACCCCCAGGTGCTGACCGGCTTTCGTGGAGAGTCGGTGCAGCACTC
>JAYRNS010000370.1:0-7943 GCA_041912075.1 Anaerolineae bacterium | reverse complement strand
CCACAGCCGGCCTGTCGTGGCTGCCAGCGGCGCGATGATCTGAGGAATGCCCTGGTCGTGGAGAAATCGCGGTAATAACACCGCGGTCTCGTCGAAGATACCCTTTCGCAGCTTGACGAAATACGGCGTACCATCGCTGGCGACCGCCCGGTAGACCGCGGTATCACGGTCGGCGCCCAACCGCAGGAAAGTGAGCTCGACGACGTCCACGCCATAGCTATGTCGCAGACAGCCGATGGTCTCATCGTTCTGGAGCTCTGGTTTTTCGAGCATGGCGCGATACCTCTAATCTGGACAAGCCAGAACCGGAAAGATTCAACGCAAAGACGCAGGGATGCAAAGGCGCAATGCGCCTCAATATCCTGGCGTGTTGGCGGCTTGCGCGACTTTGCGTCAGGATTCTTGCACAGCCCTCACACGGCACACACACCTTCATTTAACACGCACATCGCTGCCCTGTCAAACAACTTCCCCAATCCAAAATCCAAAATCGCAAATCCAAAATCAAAAATAGCCCTCTCCGCCCATTCTATGCTAAAATCACCTCACCTATGCGTCGAGTTGCGGCCATTCTGCTTGCCTTTGCCATCGCCCTCTGGGGGATTTCTTTCCTGCAAAACCCCCAGGGTGATCCGCGCCTGGATACCCTCCTGCTGTTCATCGTCGCCGGGGTCATCTTCGTGTTGGCCGTGCGAGCCCCGGTACCCTGGCCCGCCCTGCCAGCCCGCCGAGCCTGGCCGCGCGCCGGCATTGGACTCACGCTGCTGGCCCTGACACTGGCCAGCCTGGCGACCATCCTCTTCTGGCGCAACCCTGGCAGCCCCACCCAGTTCAGCGGCCTGCCGCTCTGGCTGTGGTTGGCCAGCATTCCATTGTTTTTCGTCGGCACCTGGTTGGAACGCGGTCCAGCACCGGATGGCCTGACGCCCCAGCCACCAGCGGACGACCGCCCAGCCTCGCGCTGGCTCGAGCTAGCACTCCTGCTGCTGATCGTACTGACCGGTCTGTTTCTGCGTGTCTACCACATCGACACCTTCCCCAACGGCTGCCAGTCCGACGAGTGCAACAACGGGCTCGATGCACTGGACTGGCTGCGCGGCGCCCCGTACACACCGTACGCGGAAACCAACGAAGGCCAGGCCACGCTCTTCACCTACCTGCTGGCCCTGGCCTTCAAAGTCCTCGGCGTCGGCGTGCCGCAGATGCGCGTGGTGTCAGCCGTCATCGCCACCCTGACCCTGGTAGCGTTCTATTTCCTGGCCCGCGACTGGTTAGGCTGGCGCATCGGGCTGGCCAGCACCGCGCTGTTTGCCGTCAGCCGCTGGCACCTCACTTTCAGCCGCATCGTGTACGAGCTGATCCTGGTGCCGCTGGCCGAGATCCTGCTGGTCTTTTTCTTGCTGCGTGCGTTGCATAACGGCCGGCGGCGTGACTGGGCCCTGGCGGGGCTGGCGATCGCCTTTGGCATGAACACCTACACGGCGTTTCGCGTTGTGCCGGTCATGATTGCCGTGTTCCTCGTCTACTGGCTTATCACCCACCGGGCCCGCTGGCGGCGCGACCTCGAAGGGGTGGCGCTGTTTGTTGGCGGCGCCCTGGTTGGCGTGGCACCCCTCGGCGTGTACATGATACAGCATTGGTCGGTCGTTGTGAGCCGGCCGCAGCGTATTTCGATCTTCACCGACATCGCCAGCGCTGGCGGCTCGCTGCAGCCGCTGCGTGATAACCTGGACAAGGTGCTGTGGATGTTCCACTGGCGTGGTGATCTGGCGGCACTCAACAACCTGCCCGGTGCACCCCTGCTCGACATCGTGGTCGGCGCCTTGGTCGTGCTCGGCCTGGCCTATGCGCTGCGCTACTTCTACAAACCGCTGCCGCTGCTCTACCTGCTGTGGATCGTGACGGTGGGCAGCGTGGCGGTACTTTCGGTGCTGCACGAAGCACCGACCGCCCGCCGGCCGATTGGGCTGCTGCCGGTGATTTTCCTGCTCGCCGGCACGGTGCTCGAGCGCACCTGGGATGTCTACCTCACGGCCTGGCGGTTGCCTGCGGCCGGCCCGCAGCGCCAACAGCTGCTGCGCCGCGCGGGGGGTGTATTTGCCGCAGCACTGGTCGTTTTGGTGATCTTTGCCGGTGTGCGCAACGTCGATGCCTACTTCCGCGTGCAGGCCCAAGACCCGGCGGTGTGGCGGGCGTTCAGCGCCAACGAAGCCGCCATCGGCCGCTACCTGGCCACGCTGCCCCCAGACACCGCCGTCTACATGGGTCCGGGTTTCGAGCGCCATTCCGCCATCACCCTGCTGAGTGACAACCGGCCCTACACGGTGCTCAACCTGGCGCGTCACGTACCGCTGCGCAATACGCCGGCCGGCGGTGACGTCGTCTACATCCTGGATGCCGGCGACCGCCAGCTGATACCGTTGCTCCAGCAAATCTACCCCGATGGCACGCTGGATACCCACGACGATCCTTTTGGGGCATCACAGTTCCTATCTTACCGCATCCCGGCGGCTGCGCTCGATGCGGTGCGCGGTCTGTTTGCGCGGTATTACACCGGCGATACCGCCGAGGGCTCACCCCTGGTTGCCCGCCAGGATGAAACGATCGATTTTGATTGGTCAGCAACCCCCGCGCCGATCGCGGCACCGTTCACCGGTGTCTGGCGCGGCGCTTTTCTGGCGGCGGATGGTTACGGCGAGTACGCGATGACTCTGACCGCCGACGGTGATGCCGAACTGCTGCTCGATGGCACCCCCGTGGCAGCCGTGACCGCTGACACACCCGAACGCACCACGGTCGTCACCACGACCCTCACCGGCGGCTTTCATCCGGTCGAGCTGCGTTATCACAGCGGCGAGACACCCGGCCAACTGCGCTGGACCTGGCGGGGCCCACAGACCGCGACCCGCGTCGCCGGGTCGGACGTGCTGTATGGATTAGAAGTTGCCAATAACGGGCTGATCGGCTATTATTATGGTAACCCGGATGCGGCCGGAACCCCGGCGCTGATCCAGCGTGACTTGTTTGTGATCGCCAATGATGCCCTGCCGGAACCGTTCAGTGTGGTCTGGCGGGGCAAGCTCGCCGCTCCCGTCACGGGGCAGTACGTCTTTGGTCTGCGTGCCGACGATGGGGCTTTGCTCAGCATCGACGGCAACCTGGTGGTCGACAACGGTGGCTCGCACGGCTCCGAATACCGCGAGGGCACCGCTTTCCTGGACGAAGGTTTCCACGACATCGAAGTCAAATACTGGCAGGTCGGCGGCTCACGCGATTTGCAGCTGTCGTGGCAGCCGCCGGGCAGCGCACGGGAGATCATTTCACCTGTCTACCTCATCCCCACGGAGGACGCGGTGCCGGAGGGAATGGTTCTACCACCACCCCCGGCCCCACCCAACGTGGGTCCACCCGAAGGGGTCACGGGCGAAGTGACGACACCCGCACCGTCCCAACCCGAGACGGCGGCCCCGCTGGGGGCACTGCCCGTCCTGCCGGCCACCGTCGCCTGGGAGACCGGCACCTGTGGGACGCAGGCTGGTCAGTTTAGCGAGCCACGCGGTGTGGCCGTCGATCCAGATGGGTATGTCTACGTTGCCGACGCCGGTAACCGGCGCATTGTCAAACTCGACGCGGCGGGCGAGCTCGTGAAGACGTGGGGCAGCCAGGGCGACGGCAGCGGTCAATTCCAGGAGCCGTTCGACCTTGTCGTCGCGCCGGATGGTTCGATTGTCGTGCTGGACGCGACGCAGCAGGCCCTGCAGCGCTTCACGGCTGATGGTGAGTTTCTGGACGCATTTGGCGCGGCAAATACTTTCTACCGCCCGCGTGGTCTGGGCATCGCCCCGGACGGCCACCTGTGGATCGCCGACACGGGCGGCATCCGCCTGGTGCAGGTCGATCCGGCGGGCCGCTTTATCACGCAGGTGGGCGGGCGTGACCAGCCACCCGTTGGCCAGGGCCAGCCGACCGATGTGGCGGTTGGGCCTGAGGGCGATGTGTGGGCGGTCGAGGCCGAAAGCGGTCTCGTGTGGCACCTGGCGGCTGACGGCACCATTGTGCGCAGTGTGCCGCTCAACAAGGCCGGCACCCTGGACGGCCCGCACCTGGCGACCACCAGCGATGGGCGGGTCGTGATCAGCGATCCCGAAAGCCGGCGCATCGTCGTCCTGGCGCTCGACGGCACGCCGCTCGGCCAGCTCGGTGCCGCCGGCAGTGGTGTCGAATTCCAGAAACCGATCGGTGTGGCTGCCGGGCCAGGTGGGAGGGTGGTGGTGGTCGACACCCCGGCCTGCCGGGTTGTGGCGCTGGATGGCGTGAGCAATTGAAATCGCCCGGTCATTTCACAGGAGGCAGACGATGCCAAAATCGAAAAACGCAGCCAAATCTTCCGCGCGCGGCAGCACCGCGCGTAACGGCGGCATCGACCTGCGCGACCCCAAGTTCTACATCAACCGTGAGCTGAGCTGGCTCGAATTCAACCGGCGCGTCCTCGAAGAGGCCCAGGATCAGAATGCGCCGCTCCTGGAGCGGGTCAAGTTCCTGTCGATCTACGCCTCCAACCTGGACGAGTTCTTTATGATTCGCGTCTCCGGTTTGCAGGAGCAGATCGCCGCGGGCGTCACCATGCGTACGCCCGACGGCATGACCCCTGCCGAGCAGCTGGCTGCCATCCAAGAGGTGCTGGCGCCGCAGCTCGAGGCCCACACCCAGTGTTTGCTCGATGACGTTATCCCGAAACTTGCGGCCCAGGGGATTCGCCTGCTCAACTACAACGACCTGACGCCCGCGCAGAAGGCGGCGATGCGCAAGTATTACGAGCGGGAGATTTTCCCTGTGCTCACCCCGCTGGCCTTCGATCCGGCGCACCCGTTTCCGCGCATCTCCAACCTGAGCATGAACCTGGCGGTGCTGATCCGCGACCCGGAGTATGGCGAGCGGTTTGCGCGCATCAAAGTGCCGCCCAGCCTCAACCGGCTGATCCCCCTGCACGAGATTGCACCGCTCACCCGTGCACAGAACGGCTCGGCACCCTACCCGCAGCGCAGCGTGGCCTACGTCTGGATCGAACAGATCATCGCGGCCAACCTGGCCGACCTGTTCGTTGGCATGGACGTCATCGCCGTCTACCCCTTCCGTATCATCCGCGACACCGACGTCGAGATCCAGGAAGACGAGGCCGACGACCTGCTGGTGACCATCGAGCGCACGATTCGCGAGCACCGCTTTGGCATGGTGGTGCGCCTGGAGGTCGATGCCGGCATGCCCGACAAAGCCCGGCGCATGCTTTTAGACAACCTGCTGCTGGACGAAAGTGCACTCTACGCCAGCCGCGGTCCCCTGGGGCTGTCGAGCATCATGGAGCTGCACGGCATCGACCGGCCGGACTTGAAAGATCCGCCCTACCAGGCGCTGGTGCCGGCGGTGCTCAGCGGTGAAGAAGATATCTTTACCATCCTGCGCCGGCACGACGTGGTGCTGCACCATCCTTACGACTCCTTTTCGCCGGTCGCCGGCTTTATTCGCACCGCCGCCGAGGACCCCAACGTGCTGGCGGTCAAGATGACGCTGTACCGTGCCGGCAGCAACTCGCCAATCATCGACTCGCTGATCGAGGCCGGGCAGAACGGCAAACACGTCGCTGTGCTGGTCGAGCTCAAGGCGCGCTTCGACGAAGAGAACAACATCGTCTGGGCGCGCGCCCTGGAGCGGGCAGGGGTGCACGTCGTCTACGGTGTGTTGGGGCTGAAGACACACTGCAAGTTAGCGCTGGTGGTGCGGCGTGAGCGCGAGGGCATCCGTCGCTACGTACACCTGGGGACGGGCAACTACAACGCGACCACCGCGCGCATTTATACCGACCTGGGGCTGATGACCTGCCGCGATGACATCACGGCCGACGTACTGGATGTGTTCAATTTCCTGACCGGGTTCTCCAACCCGCGCGAGTTTCGTAAGCTGTGGGTGGCGCCGTCCTCACTGCGCCGCCACGTGCAGGAGATGATCCGGCACGAGACGCAGTTTGGCTCGCAGGGGCACCTGATCTTCAAGATCAATTCGCTGCTTGATCCGTTGATGATCGAGGACCTTTACCGGGCCTCGCAGGCTGGTGTGCGTATCGATCTCAACGTACGCGGTATCTGCTCGATCCGGCCGGGGATTCCCGGCCTGAGCGAAAACATTCGCGTGACCAGCATTGTCGGGCGGTTCCTCGAACACAGCCGCATCTACTATGCGCGCAACGGCGGTGACGAGCTCGTCTACCTGGGCAGCGCCGACCTGATGCAGCGCAACCTCGACCGGCGCGTCGAAGTGCTGTACCCGGTGGAGGATCCGGCGCTCAAATCGTTCCTGCGCAAACAGGTGCTCGACATCTGTCTGGCCGATACGCTCAAGGCGCGCGAGCTGCGTCCGGACGGCACCTACGTCCGTGTCACGCCCGATGCCCAGCGTTCACCGCTCAACAGCCAGGACTGGTTTATGCATCACCGGACGGCGATCGTGCGCGAGGATATGCGGCGCGAGACGTGAGGGGGTGGTGGCCGGCCGTCCGCGAATGGGGCGCGAATACGCGAATTGCCGATTTTGGCGTTTGGCAGCCCGGTGCGATCGTCCCAAGCTGCTGTTTTGACCTGGCTAATACATGCCGGCGTAGATGCGGCCAGGGTTCGTAATAACGACTTTAGTCGTTAGCGACGCAGCGGAACGACTGAAGTCGCTACTACCAACCGCGGGGACACTTCGCCCCAGTGGTATGGTGACACACGCCGTTGATATCATCCATTATTGCGTGAATAGAGGACCCGCCCACGATGACCGACAAGGTTGATGTCTATCTGGAATGCGGTGCGCGCCGCAGCTTTGCGGCGGCACTCGCGTGGCCGGGTTGGTGCCGCATGGGGCGCGACGAGGCGGCGGCGCTGCACAACCTGGCTGAGTATGGTCCGCGTTATGCGCGCGTGTTGTCCACCACGTTCCTGGACTTCCAGGCACCGCCCGATGTTTTCGGATTGGTCATCGTCGAACGCCTGCCGGGTAATGCGACGACCGACTTTGGTGCGCCGGATGCCGTGCCCACCAGTGATGCGCAGCCGCTCGACGCGGCCGAACTGCAGCGTCTGCAGACCATCCTGCAGGCCTGCTGGCAAGCATTCGATACGACCGCTGCGCAGGCCGCTGGCAAAGCCCTGCGTCCCGGTCCGCGCGGCGGCGGCCGCACCGTGGACGGCATCGTGCAGCACGTGCTCGGCGCTGAGGCAGCCTATCTCGCGCAGCTGGGGGGCAAAGCGCCGGCGTCATCCCTGTCCCCCGGCCTGCTGCGCCAGGCCATCCTGGAAACCCTGACCGCCGCGGTGCAGGGTGATATTGCCCCGCACGGGCCGCGGGGCGGAAAACGCTGGCTGCCGCGCTACTTTGTCCGGCGCGCGGCGTGGCACGTCCTGGATCACGCCTGGGAGATCGAAGACCGGCTGGCATAGGCCAACGGATCGCGGCGAGACGCGCGCGGCCGTGACCGGCACCGGCTTTTTTCCAACCCAGAAACGTTTGCAGCTCCAGCCAAGTTGTGTTATAAAGTAGACAGCACCACCGTCCCGTGTTGACCTGACGAGGTACCCCGTGGCCATACCTGCCCACATCCTTTCGCCGCTCGTCGACGTACTGGCCGAGCTGTACCCAGACCTGGCCAGTGTACGCGCCCTCGCCCTGACCGCCGGGCTGACGCTGGGGCAGATTACCTTGGACCCCAAGGCCAGCAACACCTGAGTGTTCCTGCTCAACGAGGCCGAGGCCCAGGATCGCACGGTCGCACTGCTCGACCGGGCGAAAAGCCAGTACCCGGTAGAAAGACGTCTGATCGCGGCCAGCCAGACCTATGCTGCGTGGGTCGCGGCAGGACGTCCGGTTCAGCCGCGATCAGGCTCCCAACCACTGCCGACCACGACCGT
>JAYRNS010000369.1:0-3814 GCA_041912075.1 Anaerolineae bacterium | reverse complement strand
TATTTCCACAGCGGGCTGATCCGTTCAATCCGTTCCCGTGGGTGGGACTCGATCCCACCCACGTTGGCAGCAATCCGTTCCCCGCACCCGTGGAGGTGCAAGATGCAAGGACAAGTCACCTTTCCTGGTCATGGCCAGGCTGTTTCACAGCCGCAGGCCCAGGCTACTGCGGCCACCACCCGCGTGCACTACGTCGACTGGCTGCGCGTGATCGCCATCGGCGCGGTGTTCCTCTTTCACGCTGTTCACCCCTTCGACCTCACGGGCTGGCACATCAAGAACGCCGAGAAGAGCATGGCGTTGACGATCGTGCTGACCTTCCTCACTCTGTGGGGGATGCCGTTTTTCTTCTTCATCGCCGGTGCCGGCAGCGCCTTTGCCCTGCGGCGGCGCACGGCTCGTCAATACATCAGCGAGCGTGTCAAACGGCTGCTGGTACCCTTCTTCGTCGGTGCCCTGCTGCTGATGCCGATCATGCTCTACTTCGAGTGGATGCACAATACGGCCAAGGGATTCTGGTCGATGCCGTTCGTCGTGTTTGTGCTCGACCGCAACGTTGGCTTCAGCCCGCGCTGGTTTGGTGCCCTGGGTTACCACCTCTGGTTTCTCGGCTTCCTGTTTTCGTTTGCCGTGATTACGCTGCCGCTCTTTCTCTGGCTGAAGGGGCAGATTGGCGGCACGCGCGGGCCTAAGGTGTTGGATTGGCTGGCGCGGTCGGTGCAGCCGCGTGGGGCGATCCTCTGGTTCTTCCTGCCCCTGCTCGTCATTCAACTGATTCTCCGGCCGTTCTTCCCACTCGAACACGACTGGGCCGATTTCGTGTTCCAGATGGCCTTTTTTGCCCTCGGTTTTCTCTTGTACACCGACCCGCGCTTTGTGCCAACTGTGCAGCGCGATCGTTGGATCATCGTTGGTGTCGCGCTGTTTGCCCTGGCCGCCGCGCTGGTGATGTTCGCGGTGGGTGATCCATTCGCCTGGTCAGAAATGCGCGGTGCCCCGCAGTATTACCTGGTCTGGACTTTAGTCACCCTCAACGCCTGGAGCTGGGTGCTGATGATACTGGCCCTTGGCATGCGTACGCTGAATTTCACTAACCGTACCCTCGACTATGCGCGCGAGGCGGTGCTGCCGATCTTCGTCATCCACCAGCCGGTGATCATCGTCATCGCCTTTTTCGTCGTCCAGTGGAGTCTGAGCATTCCGCCCAAGATGCTGCTGGTCGTCTTTGGTTCGCTGCTCGTATGTCTGCTGCTGTACGAGTATGTGATCCGGCGTGTGGGCGTGCTGCGGGTGATGTTTGGGATGCCGCGGGCGTGAGGGGATGGGGGATGGCTGTCAACGAATAGGGGTAACGAATCAACAAATCGTGAATGGCGCGCGGGTATCACATGGCTCGACGTGGACGGGTGACCGGCACCGCCTCAGGGTCGAACGCGTATCGCCGCGTGCGGGTGCCGGTCACGGCCGGGGCGGTTGCGCCGCGGGAGGAGGTTGGCGCCGCAGGATGCACTGCCACAGGTGCACATCACGGCGCAAGGTACATGGGACCGGCAGTCGGACTGCGGCCGTGACCGGCACCTGGTCACGGGCAGAGGTGCGTACGCGGCGATACGTTGTGCTATCGAGACGGTGCCGGTCACTTTGCACCTTGATAGCTATCCAAGGGCACGATTCTGGGGCTGCTGGCGTCTGGACGTTCGCATGCGGAAATCCTGCAGGGTTACCCTTACCTGGAGCCGGAAGACATCGACCAGGCACTGGCCTATGCCGCCTGCCGCTCTACCTGCCTTTGTCGGATTACCAGGGTTATGCGAACCCCTACGACTTCGTCAAAACCCTGTTCGAGCAGCGTGTGCAGCACGATGATGTGGGCCAACGGCTGCACCGCGGCGATTTCCTGCTGCTGCTCGATGCCCTAAACGAAATGCCGGCCGCCGACCAACGTGATTACGGGCTGCGCGTGGGGGCCTGGCGCCGCTTCATCGAAGAGTGGCCCGGTAACCAGGTCATCGTCAGCTGCCGCAGTCGCGACTATCACGAAAAGCTGGGGATACCCGAAGTCGAGATCGATCCCCTCGACGAAACCCGCGTGCAGGATTTTCTGCGCCGCTACCTGCCGCAGCCGGGCCTGACCGAGACCACCTGGCAGCGCCTGCAGGGCAGCACGCTGCAGCCGCTCATCAGCAACCCGTTTTATCTGCAAATGCTGACGGCCATCGTAAACCAAGGCGGGACCTGGCCGGCCAGCCAGGCGTTGCTATTTGCGGGGTTTGTCGAAGAGCTGCTGCGGCGCGAGCAGGAACGTCACCATGCCGACTGGCCCGGCGAAGGGCCGCTGATCGAGGCACTCAAACAGGTGGCCGAGACCATCCAGCCGCTGGGTGCCGGCACCAGCCTGCCGCGCCCGGAGTTTCTCAAGCGCATTCCCAGCCAGGTGTCAGGCGATGACGGACCGGTCATACTGTCACCCGGCGTGGTGCTGCGCCTGGGGCTGGCCGCGACCCTGCTGGACACCGAAAAGCCAGCGGGTGAGGAGAAGGTCCGTTTCTACCACCACCAGCTCCAGGAATATTTCGCTGCGCAGGCGCTGGTCGACCGTTTCCGCGCCGGCGAGGACCTGACCGCGCACTGGCGCACCGCACGCCGGGTCAACGAAATGCCGGACCCCGGCCCACTGGGCGACTACGAACCACTGCCGCCGCCGCCCACGACGGGCTGGGAAGAGCCGACGATCCTGGCGGCCGGGCTGGTGCCGGACCTGGCCGCATTTGTCGCCGCCGTGCAGGCGGTCAACCCGGTGTTGGCCGCACGCTGTTTGACCGAATCGGGTCTGGCACCGCCGGCTGCACTCGTAGACGGCGTGCAGCAGCGTCTGCTGGCTGACCTGGGCGACCGCAATGTCCATCTACGTGCCCGTCTGGCGGCCGGCGATGCCCTGGGCCGGCTGGGTGACCCGCGGTTCCGGGAGATGACGGTGGACGGGCAGCGGGTGCTGGTCCCGCCGCTGGTGCGCATCCCGGCCGGCACGTGGCAGATCGGGTCGAATTGGCTCGAGGTGTGGCAACTGGCGCGCCAGAAGTTCCCGGCCGAGGACGAGCGTCCGCGCCATCCAGTAACGCTCGACAGCTTCTGGATTGGCCAGTACCCGGTGACAAACGGCGAGTGGACCTGCTTCATGCAGGCGGGTGGCTATGAGGACGTGGCCCACTGGGAGACGGCGGAGGCGCAGGCGTGGCTCCGGGGGGAGGAAGGGGAGAGCGGGGCCGTCAGACAGTTCATGGAGAACTGGCGCATCATTCGCCAAGATCCAACGATCATGCAGAGGTCAGGATTCACTTCCCGCGCCATTAGCGCCTGGAGCGAATGGATTCAGAACGATGAAGACGAAATGCGCGCTATGGCTGAACGGGACCTGGGCAATCGGCGGCGCGATCAGCCGCACTCTTGGGACGATGCACGTTTCAACAATCCATCGCAGCCGGTGGTAGGAATCACCTGGTTCGAGGCGCGGGCGTATTGTCACTGGCTGGACGGCGTGTTGCGGCGGGCGCAGGAACAGAGGCAGGTGCCGGCGGAAACGCTGCCGGCAGGACATGCCGTGCGTCTGCCGACAGAGGCGCAGTGGGAACGGGCGGCACGGGGGCCGCGGGGGTGGAAGTACCCGTGGGGGAATGGCTGGGATGTGGATAAGGCGAACAGTTTCGAAGGGCACGTGCTGCGCACGAGTGCGGTGGGGGCGTACCCGCAGGGGGTGTCGGCGGAAGGGGCGTACGACAGCGGCCGTCCGCGAATAGGCCACGAATGCGCGAATGAC
>JAYRNS010000368.1:0-2992 GCA_041912075.1 Anaerolineae bacterium | reverse complement strand
GGTCAACACCGTGCTGGCGTCACCGCCGGCTGTCACCAGCGACGTGGTCACGGTCGTGACGAGTACGCCGTTGCGCCGTACCTCCCAATCGACCGGCGTACCCGGCAAACCGTTGAGCACGCTGGCCGTGACGATGGCGGTGGCATCGACGCCGGCCACTAGACTGGTCGGCGTGACATCCAGACCCAGCGACGGCACACGCAGGCTGATCGGTGCCACGGCCTGGCTGACCACCTCTCCATCCTCCTGCACTTCCAGACGCACCAGGCGCGAGCGTGCTACGACCGTGGTGTAGGTCCGCGTCAAGATGGTCTGTGGGTCGACCACCACCGTCTCCGGTGGGGCCGACAGCCCCTCCCCGGGTACGAGCGTAAAGGTACGCGGCACGGCACGGTCGTTGCGCAGGGTTGCCGTGAGGGTGGCGACAGCGCCGAAGGGATAGTCGGGCTGGTCGGCGGTCAGGCGGAAGTTGAACAGGTCAGCCTTGACTGCATTGGACAGGACCTGGTAGAAAGGTCCGGGGATGACACCCGAATAACTCCAACCGGTCGGGTCGAAAATCGAACCACCCAGGAAATAGCCAATACGAAAAATACCCGCGCGGTCGGGTGCCTCGAAGTTGAGGTTGACGTTGGTTGTTGCGCCGGGTGCGAGCGGCGGGTTGAGTGTGACGACCTGGGAAGCAAACTGGCGGTCGGGTTGGTGAACCGCCCAGCGCCAGCTTTCGCCCAGGTGCTGCTCGTAATAGTCACGCCAGACCGTCATCGTACTCAAGGTCATGGCCGTGGTATTGGTGACCGGTGCGCTGAAGGTGACGGTCTGGCCAGGTGCGACCGTGGCCAGGAGGGATGCACCGCCGCGCAGCGCGGCCACGCCAAACAGGGCGCGGGCAAAGAGGATGTCATCTGCGCTCTGCAGGCCGTTCATGTAAAAATCAGGATAGGCCGACGTTGCGATGACTTGCCCGGCGCCGTAAGGATACTCGATCATGGCTGGCATCTGGTTCCCCGTCGTGCGCATGAGCACGACCGTGGCCGAAGCCGGCCAGTGGGTGAAGGAACCGTCGATCTGGATGTTGGGCCGGTCCCGATCGAGACCGGTGATCCAGTCGGACGCATTGATGATACGCACCGAGGCATCCTTGCACAGAATGTCCTGGAAGTAACCGAGCCCCTCTACCTGACCGCCCGGCAGCAGTTCCCAATCGCGGCTGTCGGCCTGGGCAAGCACGACCAGCGTCCCACCGATGGCCACGTAGGTTGACAGCCAGGCACGCGCCTGGGCACTGTCCTGGTAGCGGTAGAGACCGCCACTGGGCACGATGATCACCGCCGGGGCCTCGTAGGGGTCCAGGTAGCGGCTGTCTGCCAGCTGGCTGGTGCCCGTACCCGCGATGATCTCGACCGGCCGCGCTTTGATGCCCAGGCTGCCGATGGCGCCGATGGCATCGAAGATGAGGCCGCTGTCCAGGACACCTACCCCTGTGGCGGTGGTCATCAGACGCAGCTCGCGCTGCAGTTCCAGCTCCTGACCGCGTAGACCGGCCAGCTGGCGGCGAGCGAAGTCCAGGGCGTCACGTAGCACGCGTCGCTGCTGGTCGAACGTGGTGTTGTTTAGCTGGACGAAAAAGCCGGCGTAGGCAGACTGCACCGCTTCGGTGATCGTTTGACCCGGTGGGGGCAGCACGGTGCCGCTGATCAGGCTGCGCAGCTGCAAGTCAGACGCCTGGAAGATGGCGTCCATCTCCAGGGTGTGGCTGATCACCTTTTGCGTATCGGCCTCGAATATGGCCAGCTCGGTCGCGGCCAGGGAGACACGGTAATAGGCAGCGGCACGGGCTAGACCAGCCTGTTCGGCGACCGCCACCTGCTGCTGGTAGTACTGCAAGTCACCGCTGAGCCCGGCGGGTGAGGGGTCGTGCGTATTGCCTGGCGCATCGCGCCGGTCATCGGGCGAGCCGTTGGGTGGCGGTGGGTTCTTCTTGCCACCCCCACCCGTACCCCCGCTGCCGCTGCCGCCACCACCCCCGCAGCCACCGCCAACCGACTGTTTCTGTGCTTCGTTGATCACCTTGAAGACGGTATCCATGGTCTTGGCCGTCTCCACGAGACGGTAGACAAAAGTGATGTACTCGTAGCCGTTGCCGATGCTGTAGACCAGGTCGAGAAAGGCCGACGCTTTCAACTTGAGACCGAATTTGCCCCCAATCTCCAGGTTGAATTCCCCGTACATGCCCAGTTCGTCGGGTGTTTTGTCGGCCTCCAGTTTGAAGGCAAAAACGGGCGCCAGCTCGGCACCCAGGAACCAGAGCCCGGGCACGGTAAAGCGCAGCTTGGCTTTGCTCTGCAAGGCCTCAGAAATGGACTTGAAGCGGAAGGTGACGAATTTGGCGACTTCTTTCAGGGTGTTGGCATTGGCCTTGAGCTGGGCCTTGGCCGCCTGCAGCGCCGCGGGTGTGGGGCAGGATGATGGGTTGATCAAGGCACGCGTATAGCGCGCTCCCAACGTAGCGCTGATCGTCAGGTTGCCCAGCGGAATCCCTTCGCCCAGTTTGTCGATGATCTTGTCCAGGTCGTCCAGCTGGGCGACGTCGCGATATTGGTTGCGTAGGAAATCGCGCACCCCGGTTGTCACCGTCGCGACCCAGTCACCGGGTTTGAAAAGCAAACCCGACGGTTTGGTCTCGCACAACTCGGAGCAGACGACGGCGTAGCTGGCGACGTCAATTTCGATCACCTTCAGGGCAAAACGAAACGACGCGGTAATCGAGAAACCGGTGTCGTTGATCGGCCGGCGCAGAAAGTCATACACCGTCTGCACCAGGTCGCCCACTTTGTTGAAGAGAAAGGACAGGTCGACCGGGTCGTGGACGACGATGCGCAGCCCGTAGGGTTCACCGCGGTCGGTGGGCACCTCCACCTGGTAGGTCAAGGGGGACGATGGATCGAGCAGAATGGGTGTGGTTTCTTCGTAGATCACCACGCCGTGCGGG
>JAYRNS010000367.1:0-1934 GCA_041912075.1 Anaerolineae bacterium | reverse complement strand
TTCAACCCTGGTTTTGGAACCAGATCAACAGGACGTCCCAGTAAATCGGCCAGCTCGCGCTGCATGCGGGCCAGGGACATGAAGCCGATCTGGGCACTGGCATCGAAATCAACCAGGACATCCACATCGCTGTCAGGGCCAAAATCATCGCGTAACACAGATCCAAACAACGCCAGGTGACGCACCTGGTAACGCCGGCACAGGTCGGCCACTTGTTCGCGTGGAATAGCGATTCTTGCGTGAGTCATCTGAGCACCTTTTCAATGATCGTCGAGCAAGTGAAAACCGTGCTGACGATGGCTGGTCAACGTGGCTGTATTATACCATGATGCGCCGGCGCAGCAGCGGCTCGCGAATCGCCTCCGCAGCCAGCCTACCCGCGCCGAGAAACGTGACGAAGCGGGCAAACCCGCGCGCCAATGCCTCTGCAAATGCCTCATCGGTGCCAAGGGCCTCATCCTCCAACCACAAGCCCAGGATAACGAAGGTGTTGGTGGTCCGGTCGAGTTTGCTGTCGAAGCGCGCGACGAGCCGGTCGCCCCACAACACCGGCAACGTGTAGTAGCCGAACTTGCGCTGGTGTTGAGGCTTGTAGACCTCCCACACGTAGTCGAAGCCGAACAAGACCTTGGCGCGCCCGCGCGCGCTGACGGGGTCGAGCGGTGCGAGGAAGACAATCTCGTCGGTCGTGGTCGTCTCCAACGGTTTCCACGCCTCCGGCACGCGCCCTGCGCTCAGATCGTGCAGCAGCCCGGCGTCGCCACCCAGCGCATAGTGCACCGCCTTCCAACCCTCGACCCGCACCTCGATGAGCCCCCCGTCAGCCAGCAGCGTCGCGACCGGATGCTCCGCTGCACCGAATGGTACACCGCGGTGATACGAATCCTGTGTACGGCTGATCCGCGACAGGCCGGAGAAGCTGACGTCCTTTTTGATCAGGAAGCGGTCGGCCTCGACCTCGTCACTTTCGGCAATCAGGTGTGCGGGTGCGACCGCTTCCGTGAGGGCGTACACGCGCTCGAAGTTCTCGCGGTGGTGCGTCATGACTTCGCCGGTGCGCCACAGATAGTACAACGCCAGCGCGCTGTCCTTACGGCCTCGATAACTGTGCGTGCGTGTTCGCGTGGCCATCGCAAAGTCGCGGTTGCTGACGGTGCCGCGTTCGCGCAGGATGGCCCGCATCTCGACGATGGCAGCGGCGTGTTCGCCGGCCATGCTGCGAATGCGCTGACTGCGGTCGCGCTCGCGGCGCATGACCACGCGCCAGTGCGGCAGCTCGTCCATCGGACGGACCGCCAGCCAGCCTCCCCAGTCGAAGAACTTGCGCTGCCGGTAAGTCACAACCTCCCACGAGCCGGGTGTGGTGTCGAGCACGCGGCTGTGCAGCAGGATGTCCTGGCTGCGCGCGATGATCTGCAGCGGGTCGAGCTGCAGGTACTCCATCGCGGCCATGGCCTGCGCTGTGCCCTCGAGGCCGCGCCAGCGCCGCCCGGGCCACAAACCTTGCTTGCCGAGAATAAAGCGACGAGCGGTATCGAGGTCGATGGTTAACATATTAGCCTTTTGGGGTGACTCACAGCACCAGGGGCCCTGTCTTTGGCCCAGCAGTTGGTCGACCGACGCGGATCTTCAGTAGTACTCGGCTCAAATTTCTGGCGTTATACCCTAAGCCGGCCGCGGAAACCTCGCGCGGCGTAGTAGGATTCAGCGCCGTTGTGATACAAGAAAACATGGTCATAGCGCCGATCACAGAAGAGCGCACCACCACGATCCCTGATCCTGGCCGGCGTTTTCACCCAGCTCGACGTTTTCCTGTCGAATTCTCCCACCTCCTGCAATTCCCGATATTGTTCTTCCGTGAGCATCTCAATACCCATCGAGGTCGCCATTTCGACAGCACTTCCGCCTGGTTTGTTTTCCTTTCGTGCATCAAG
>JAYRNS010000366.1:0-3516 GCA_041912075.1 Anaerolineae bacterium | reverse complement strand
GGCACCATCCGCCAGGGCTATCCCACCTTTGACGCTGGCTTTCGCCAGGGGTCGCAGACCAGCCAGCGCCGTGACGCCGGCCGCCGTCTGGCCGGCCGGCAGATCAGCCGCAGGCGTAGCAGACGCTGTCGGTGGCACGTCGGCAGCGGGCATTTCCGGCTCAGAGGCGACAGCCTCAGCGGTCGCCACCGCTTCGCCCTCGACGATGGTTTCGCTCTCCGGCTGGGTGCGCGCGTGGGCCATCAGGTCACTGACCTGTTCGGTCACGACCGCGGCCACGGCCACCGTTACCCCCGCGACGGCCATACCGCCCTTCACCAGTGCCTTGGCCACTGGTCGTAAGCCCGGCACCATGGGTGCGACGGCCACGAGGCCCGCGCCAATCAGTCCTCCGATGAGTTCCATCACGTTACTCCCCGAAAGTAGTCTCCTGCACGGTGTCAGGATAACACAGGGTCTATTGCGTGTCGTCTGAAGAATGGGGTATCTTGTCGTAACGCAAATGGAGTATCAAGCGGGTCACTTGCTACGACTGTAGCCATTGATCGAGCGTAATCGGTGGCCATGCTCAAGCCAGGTGACTCGGTAGTACGAGTACGAGTACGAGTACGAGTAGGAGTACGAGTACCGTCCTACTAGTACTCGTACTCGATCGTTGCCGCAGATCTGAGTCGTAGTGGGTCACTCGGCCACGTCGAGGTCGGCCAGGCCGGTGCGCAGGGCGTAAAGGGTGGCGTGGACACGGCTGGCGACGTGGAGCTTGCTGAGAATGCGGTTGACGTGGGTGCGGGCCGTTTCAGGCGCAATCGCCAGGCGGTCGGCGATTTCTTTGTTGCTCAGCCCTTGGGCGACCAGGCGCAGGACTTCGACTTCGCGCTCGGTCAGAGGATCAGGCGTCAGCCGGTCATTGTTGGTGGGGTGGCTGATCTCCGCCAGCACCATGCTGGCGATCTTGGGATCCAGCGAGGATTCGCCCCGCTGTACGCGGCGGATGCCTTCGATCAACTCGGCAGAACCGGTATCCTTCAACAGGTAGCCGGATGCACCGGCTTTGATGGCAGGAAAAACCTTGTCTTGGGTAATAAAGCTGGTCAAGACCAGGATGCGCATTTTGGGGAAGCGGCTGGTCAATACGCGGGTGGCTTCGACGCCGTCCATACAGGGCAAGACCAGGTCCATCAGTACGATGTCGGGCTGCAGCTGTTCGGCCAGTGTCACGCCCACGCAGCCATCGGCCGCGGTGCCGACGACTGTGATGTCGTCTACATCTTCCAGCAGCGCCTGGATACCCTCACGCACGATGCGGTGGTCGTCGACGATCAGCAGGCGAATCGGTGCACTCATAGCGGCACCTCGATGGTCAACGTCGTGCCGGCACCTGGGTGGCTGCGGATCGTCAGCGTGCCATCAAACTGTGCCAGGCGCTCGCCGATGGTCTTCAAGCCATAGCCGCCATAACGCCGGGCCGTGGTCACGTCGAACCCGGTGCCGTCATCGGTCAGGGTCAGCCGGCAGCAGTTGTCTTGTTCGACCATCCGCAGCTGCACGTGCTGGGCGCGGGCATGTTTGACGATGTTGTTCAGCCCCTCCAGGATCACCCAGAACAGTTCATTCTGTAGGTTGAGCGGCAGTGCCTGATCGCCTTCGATTTCCAGGGTCACGTCGATGCCAGACCGCATCTCGACCGCCTCCAGGCGTTCGTAAAGGGCCGCCTGCAGACCCTGCGCTTCCAGGATCGATGGCCGCAGCTCGTAGACCAGCAGGCGCAGCTCGGTCATCGCTTCACGGGCAATGTCCTTGAGCTGGTGCAGACGCTGCTCGGCCTTGTCGGCGTTGCCGGCTGTCAGCGCCAACAGTGTGGCGTCGGCATTGAGGCTGATGCCATACAGCGATTGGGTGACTGAATCGTGCAGTTCACGCGCCACGCGGTTACGCTCGTTGATGGTGGCCATTTCCTGAGCCGCCGCCTTGAGCTGTGCGTTTTCGATGGCCAGGGCCACCTGGGCGGCAAACATACTGCCCAGCTCAGCTTCGGCCGGCGTCACCCGCTGCCGGTCGGGGTAGTAGAGCAGGAGGCTGCCGCGAAACCGGGCCGCTTCGACGACAACCGGTGCTACCACCACGGCCGTCTGTCCCTGCGCAGCGGGTTGACGATCGGGGCCGCGATACCGTTCAGGCATGACGGCGACCACGGGTTGGCCATGATCGATTGCCTGCTGCACGAGTTGTAAGAGCCACGCGGTCATCGCCGGGTCTTCGTCCCCCCCTGGCTCACCGCTGAGGGTCTGTACGCACAACGTTCCTGACTCGTGATCGATTTCGGCCATGGCGCCGGCGTACGTACCCAGCAGCTCGTGTGACTGCGCCATGATCAGGGTCAACACCTCGACCAGCGGCTGGTCGGAGTTGAGGGCCGCCATCACGTCACGCATGCCTTCGGCCACCCGGTGCCGCCGCTCGAGCGTCGCATGCGTGTGGCGAATGGCCTGGGTGCGCGCCAATACCAGCGCCTCCAGCTGCTGGGTGCGCCGGCTGGTGCTGTAATGGCGCAACGCGTGACCGCCGGCGATCAGGGCCAATGCCACCGGAGCCACCGTCAAACGAACCCAGGTGGTTTTCGGCCAATGGGTGACGCGCGTGATGGACGTTGGGTGGCTGATGGCCGCGGCACTGGCCAGGGCACGTCTCAGCACTGAGTCCCGTTTGTGCGGGAGATTTGGGAGATCCTCAAGTTCAAATGGCGTCATGTTTCTCCGCCAGAAGAGAGAGTCCTGGATCGATTGGAAGCTAGGCCGAATGGCCTCGCTTCCCCTGATTTTGTACCCATTGTCAATAATCCAGAAGCGTACATAGGGTGTAGATAGTATGCAAACACGCGCGGCGCTGCGCACAAAATCGCTGCACCTAATTCCCTCTGTAAAACCTGCAACTTCTCTACATACTTTAAGCCCTGTTCACATCTATCCATTTCCCGTAAACTGAGGCTGCCACTTTAAGCCCCGTAACGCAATCATTGTGGCAGATGCGCCGCACCATGCTGGCAAATTCGCGCCGCTTATTTCGTTGCGGGTTCTCAGCTTGATCTGTGGTCCTGTCCAGGCAGACTGCCGCACGCGTGCTGGGCAAGGTTTCGCCTTGTAGAGCCTGTCCGATCATCCCCTATGCCACAGGGGCTATCTTAACATGCCTATTCGGACAGGCATTGGGGCATCAACCCGTAAAAAGGTGGAAAGGAAACCGATGCACGACAAAAAAGGTCTCAAGATCGACACGGCGGCTACCTACCAGATCTGTATTCAAGGCTTCCTGGACAAGAGCTGGTCTGACCGAATGGGTGGTGTGGCCATCCAGGTGCAGAGCTCGCCCGGGGAGGCACCGATTACCGTGCTCACCGGTGCCTTTCAGGATCAAGCCGCACTGGCCGGCGTGCTCAATACACTCTACGACCTGGGTTTGCCCCTTCTATCGGTCGAGTGTCTGGCCATTCCTACCAACAACCAGGCCAGACCGGGCTCC
>JAYRNS010000365.1:0-5969 GCA_041912075.1 Anaerolineae bacterium | reverse complement strand
GGAGCTGTGACCTACGTTCTATGTTCTCTGACGCGCGGCCATCGCGCTGGCGGCGTCTTGCCGGTATGGGGAGGGGCGTGGACGAGGGATCTCGTCACAGCGGGAGCTGTGACCTACGTTCTATGTTCTCTGACGCGCGGCCATCGCGCTGGCGGCGTCTTGCCGGCATGGGGATGGATGTGGACGCGGGATCTCGTCACAGCGGGAGCTGTGACCTACGATGGCGTGATTTGACAGAATTGACAGAAAAATTACAATTTCACTAGATTTTCGTAGTTTTTCACACGATCATGCCGACATCCATCATCCTGCCAACAAACGACTCCTCCCCGACCACCCGCTGGCTGTCGCTGCGTGAGGCCGCTTCTTTGCTGGGCGTGCACCCCACGACGCTGCGTGCGTGGGCAGATGCGGGTCAGATTCAGGTAGTGCGTACGCCGGGTGGGCACCGGCGGTTTGCCGAAGAAGATGTGAAGCGACTGCTGGTACCTGAGCGGGACCCGCCGGTCGTTACGCTGATGCCGGTACCGGGTGACTGGGTCACGGGCGCGGCAGCGGTTGGCGCGGACCAGGCTCTGCTGCCGGCGGCGAACGGTCTGCAGTCGAACCTGCTGCAAAAGGCGCGCGCCGACTTGGTGGATGAGCACGATCACGCCGAACGCTGGCTGCTGGCCTTCGACGAAGAGCAGCGCCACATGCAGCGCGAAACGGGACGCCGTTTGTTGGGCCTGGCCATCCAGTACATGGTACGTGACCGCAAGCGCAAACAAATTCTGATCGAGGGTCAAACCCTGGCGGCCTGGTACGGCAGCCGGGCCGCCGTGCAGGGGCTTTCCCTGGCCGACATGACGCGTGCGTTTATGTTCTTTCGTGATTCCCTGGGCGATGCCGTTACATCGCAGGTTGCCGACACTGAAGGGGAATCGCTGCATCTGCGCCTGCGCCAGTTCATGGACGAAGTGCTGTTCGCTGCGCTCGAAGCTTACGATACCACACGTCAGGCAGCTATCGATGGACCGTGAGACAGACACCAACCGGCAGCAGCCCAGTATGCCAGCCGGGAACACCGAACCCCCGTTGGACGATACGCCAGCGACTGCGGCATTGGATTCCAGTGCTCCCGAAGGTCGTGCCCGGCGTCCTTCCAGCCGTATGCCGCGCGACAGTGTGTTCTACGAACGGGTCGTTCCGCTTCTGTTGATTATCCTTGTACTGGCAGTGGCTGCACTGCTGGTGATCATTCTATGGGGTGTTCTGACCGGCACCTATGCTTGAGCGAAGGAGCCTATGAACTTCAACTGGCTGTCATTAGTCACCACCGTGGTGACCCTCATTTTTGCCTTTTTTGTCTTCCAGCGATATGCCCGCCGCCGCGGCACCCATCTGCTGCTCTGGGGCTTTGGTCTGCTGCTCTACGCCATCGGCACGTTTGCCGAATTCTACCTCTCCATCCAGTGGAGTGCGCTGTGGATGCGGTTGTGGTACATCGGCGGTGCGCTGCTGACGGCCGCCTGGCTGGGACAGGGCACGGTCTATTTGCTGGTGCGCAAGCCGCCGTGGCTGGCCAATGCGCTGATGGGAATTCTGCTGGTCGTCTCGGCGATTGCCGTCATCATGACATTCGCCACACCACTGGATGCCAGCAGCTTCAACCCTGCCGTCCCGGTGAGCGAGCAGTACCGGACGATCTTCCCACCCGGTGGCGTGCGCTACCTGACGATCCCGCTCAATATCTACGGTACAATCACGCTGATAGGCGGCGCGATCTATTCAGCCTGGCTGTTCTGGCGCAAGCGCGTGCTGCCCAACCGGGTCGTTGGCAACATCCTGATCGCCGTAGGGGCGCTGGCACCCGCGCTGGGCGGCACCTTCACCCGTCTGGGACACCCGGAATTCCTCTACTTGAGCGAACTGATCGGCGCCGTGGTGATGTTTATCGGATTCCTGACGGTGACGTCGACACGGGCGACGACGCCAGCCGCGGCCGGCATGTCAGCCACCACACGCTGACGAAACGACCAGGCGCCGGGCGGTGAGGCCCGGCGCCTGGTCGTTTCGTATGCCGCCGCAGTTACCAGCCGAAGCGTTCCTCACGCCACGGATCGCCTTCCATGTGGTAACCGTTCTGCTCCCAAAAACCGGGTTTGTCGCCGCGCATGAATTCCAGCCCGCGCAGCCACTTGGCGCTTTTCCAGAAGTATTTGCTCGGCACCAGCATGCGCAGCGGGTAACCGTGTTCCGGCTCCAACGGTTTGCTATCGTACTCGAAGGCCAGCATAGCGTAGGGATCGTCTGCCAGCACGTCCAGCCCGATGTTGGTGGTGAACCCATATTCGGCATGCTCCAGCAGGTGGGTCGCTTCCGGCTTGACCTGGACCAGTTTGAGAATCTCTGACCACGGTACACCGGTCCACGTCGTGTCGAGCTTGCTCCAGCGGGTGACGCAGTGAATGTCGACGGTGTATGAAATGCGCGGCAGAGCCATCAACTCATCCCAAGTGAGGCGGACGGGTTCCTCGACCAGGCCAAAGATGCGCAAGTCCCATTTGCTGAGGTTCTGGTAGACCGGCACATTGCCATAATGCAGGACGGGAAATCGTTCGGTGAGAAACTGACCGGGGGGAACACGCTCGTTCTTATTGGGGGCAGGTACATTGGTCACGCGCTTCAGGCGCTCGACCTTTTTCAGCGGATTCTCGAACGGCATTTGGTACCTCCAATTCCTGATGTGCTGCAACCCGGGCACATCCTGGCGCCTTAGACGTGGTCCCAGCAGCAATGGTCACAACCAGGTCTGGAGTGCCGCAGCAAGCTGCCGCTTTGGCTTGGTGATACCAGCCAGGCCCAGACATTGCAGTCTGGCATTCTAGGGGCAGGCGATCTCGATGCCCTGGCAGGGCGGTTGGTGCGGGCGCGCGAAAGCGGCAGCTGCACTGCCGCACTCCAAAGCCAGGGCTCACCAGATCATAACCGGTCCGATGACCAGGTGCGGCACGACACCCAGGGCGGCCAGGCCACGCAGGACCAACTGCACGCCCAGCAGAATCACCAGCACCGCGGCCAGGCGAAAGAGCCGCCCGCGCAGGCGTACGCTCAACGTCGATGCACCGTACCCCAGTACCAGGAGCGCCGGCACCGTGCCCAGGCCGAAGCTGAGCATGGCCAGCACACCAGGCATGATCGACTGCACGCTCAATGCCGGCCCAGCCAGGGCCGTGGCACTCAGCGCCACCGCATACACCGGCCCACACGGCAGAAACCCGTTGGCCAAACCCAGCCCATACTGCCCACGCCACGAGCGGGCCGTCAGCAGCCGGCGCATCGTTACCATCACCCAATGCCCCAACCCGATACCTTCGACCCACCGCCGGGTCGGCAGCACTCCAGCCAGACCCAGGCCGAGCGCCACCATCAGCCCGCCGGTCAGCAGCGAGATCCAGGCCTGGACATCGCCCACCCGCCCGACGACCTGCGCGGCCAGGCTGCCCAGCAGCGCAAACCCGGCACCCAGGATGGCGTAACCGGTGAGGCGGCCGGCGTGGTAACGGAGGAAGGGTCCACTCAGCTGCCAGGTGCTGCCGGGCCGGCCCTGGCGCTGCTGCATGGCATAGGCGGCAATGATGCCGCCGCACATCCCCACGCAGTGGCCCAGGCTGGTGAGCAGACCGGTCACAAACAGGACAAGAAAATAGCGCGTGTCCAACCCTGCCCTATTCGTTGGCGTCTAACAGAAATGAGACCGTTTTTGCACCACCGGGCAGATCGAGCTCGACATCGATTTGCCAGCGACCGCCCATCGTCAGAATCGTCTTGGCTAGGTAGGTTCCGGGGTCTTGTTCGACCGCGGCTGGCCGGTTTTCGGGCATCGTCATACCCGGCATTGTCAGATCGAGCAGCGGTTTGAGACCGCTGACAGGCTGCTGGTCTTGCTGTACCCTCACGGTCAAACTGGTCTCGCTCAGCGTTGTGGGCGGCCATGGTGCCATGGTCAGCGTCACCTGCGTGCCGTCGACCGCCTGCGTGGCCGTGCCAGCCGCCAGCATGACGCCCTCGCCCTGTGCCAAGCCTTTGCCGTCCATGTCACCGGCTGAACCCTGCTGCGAGATGCCGAAGACCGAGCAGCCGGCCAGGAACATCACCAAAACCAAGCCAAGCAAACATCGTACTGGTTTGTACATGATGTCAACGAACTCTTCCTGTGCGCCGGGGGCAGGTTGCACCATGGAATCGTGGGGTGGTTGGCCGGCACCGCCCAGCGTAATGGTGGGCGGGCAGCACCGGCATGCACGGGACCACGCCTGTTTTTATGATATCACAAGGGAGGGTGAAACGTGAAAACGTGAGGGTGTGAGAGCGTGAGGCGTGAAACGTGAGGGCGTGAGGGTGTGAGGCGTAAGGCGTGAGGGTGTGAGGGCGTGCACAGTCTGGAAGTATGCGCACTTGGCAGGTGGGTGTGTTCGTGGTACCATCCGTACAAAACTCGGCTAGCGCTTTGGACGGCCGCAGGTGATGGATCCCATGCCAGACCAGACCAACATTCCAGACAACGACGATCACGAGACTCAGCGGATCGATTTGCCGCGCCTGCTCGATTTGCTGGTAGAGGGTGAGATCACGTCGTACAACGACATCCCCTGGAGCTCGAATTACACCTTTCTCGTCGAAATCGAGCACAAGCCCTGGCGTACCCTGGCGGTGTACAAACCACAGCGGGGTGAGGCGCCGCTGTGGGATTTTCGTTCGGGGACGTTGTGTTACCGGGAGTACGCCGCCTACCTGCTGAGCGCCGCCCTCGACTGGTGGCTGGTGCCGCCGACCGTGTTACGCAGCGGGCCGTTTGGCCTGGGCATGGTCCAGATGTACGTCGATGCTGACCCAAAGGAGACCTACTTCACGCTACGCAGCGAGTTCCGGTCTGAGTTACAGCGTATTGTTGCCTTCGACGCCATCACCAACAACGCCGACCGCAAGGGTGGGCACGTTCTGCGCGCGCAGGCCAACAACCGTTTGTGGGCGATCGACCATGGGTTGACGTTCCACACCGACTACAAGCTGCGCACGGTGATCTGGGATTTTGCGGGTGATCCCCTGCCAGCGCCACTTTGTGGGGATTTGGAGGGGCTGCGCGGCCAGCTGGCCAAAGGGCAGCCGCTGAGTGACGAGCTGGGCAAGCTGCTCAGCCCCGGTGAAATCAATGCCCTGCGCCGGCGTCTCGATACCCTGCTCGGCCGCGGCACCTTTCCCTCGGAAAACCCGCACCATCGAAACTATCCCTGGCCGGCGGTGTAGGGATTTTAGATTTTAGATTTTGGATTTTGGATTTTGGATTGGCGCGAAATTGGGGGGCTGGATTTCGTTAAGCATATTGGATCAAGAATTTCGAGCCGGGGGCAGACGTGAACGAGCACGAGTTCAAAGATCGCACGAAACAGCTGGCGCTGGAAATCATCAACATTACGGCGGTGCTGCCCCAAAAACCGGCCGCCGATGTTATAGGCCGGCAACTTCTGCGGTCAGCGACATCTATCGGTGCCAACTATCGAGCCGCCTGCCGCGCGAAGTCACGCGCCGATTTGATCGCCAAGCTGGGTATCGTGGAAGAAGAGGCCGACGAAACCTGCTATTGGCTGGAGATTCTGGTCGAAGCAAAGCTATTGCCCAAAGCCTATGTCGCCGAAGCCATGCGCGAGGCTAATGAGATCGTAGCCATGACTGTCGCTTCGCTCAAAACCCTACGCGCGCACCAAATCCAAAATCCAAAATCCAAAATCCAAGATGGATAACAGCCCCCAATTTCGCGCCAATCAAATCCAAAATCCAAAATCTAAAATCTAAAATCTAAAATGGTACGAGCGGACCGGCATCCCATTCAACGTCGCGGGTGCCTCGCTCGGTGGCAGCGTTTCGGTCTCGACATAATGTCCCTGCAGCAGCTCCAAAAACGCGGGTTCCTGATCGAACAGCGCATC
>JAYRNS010000364.1:0-6477 GCA_041912075.1 Anaerolineae bacterium | reverse complement strand
TTGCTGGTGGCTGTCATCGTCTGGGCCCTTATCGCGTTCGTGTCGGGAGACCCCGGACGTTACGGGGAAGCGTTGCGATTTTCGCTCGTCTATCTCGAAGTCTTTGCCCTGCCGGCGGGTGCCGTGATCTGGCTGATTGCCAACGTGCAGATCAACGGGATCAGCATCGCCCAGTATATGGTGAACTTCCTGAATCCGCTGGGCATCCTTCTTGGTCTCAACGGCGTGATCCTGGTCGCCTACATCGTGGCGATACCGGCCAATGAAATCGTCATCCCCACGATCCTGATGCTGACCGTGCTGACGACCGGTATGGTGGGCATGGGGCAGGGTGCCGGCGTGCTGGTCCAAACGAATGACAGCGCCAGCCTGATGACGCTGTTTACGGCCGGCGGCTGGACGCTGCTAACCGCCGTGAACCTGATGTTGTTCAGCCTGATCCACAACCCGTGCAGCACGACGATCTATACGATCTTCAAAGAAACGGGCAACAAGAAGTGGACAGCCGTCGCCGCGCTGCTGCCGCTGGCGATGGGCTTCGCCGTGACCTTTGTGGTCGCCCAGGTCTGGCGGCTGCTGAGTTAGCGCCCATCCGGATGGCCAATGATCGCGGAACTAGTGGGTCACTTGGCTTGAGCTTAGCCATCGATTACGCTCGATCAATAGCTACAGTTGTGGCAAGTGACCCACTAGCGCAGGTGGGCCGAAGTATCCCCACAGTTGGTAGTAACGACTTCAGTCGTTTCGCAGCGTGCCAACGACTGAAGTCGTTACTACGAACCCTGGCCGCACCTACGCCGCGGTGAACGAGCCGATTCGGATAGGCTTTCAATCGGTTTCCCGCGGGATGGCGTACGTCACGGTGGCGTGCGCCACCGGCGCCGCCTGTGCGGCGGAGTAGATAAACACCTCCCCCACCGCCAGCCGGCGTCCGACCTTGAGCAGCCGCGCCTCACCGATCAGATCATGCTCGGCCGACGGCCGGTTTGGCCGCTTAGTCTCTACGGCGCGTAGAACGCTGCATGCCGAGCGCGAGCGCCACGCCGGCTGTAGCGAGAGCGAGCAGAAAGCTCACCGGCAGTGTTTGGGATGGCGCAGTGGTGACCTGCAGCTCACTGAGCTGTAATGCCGTTGGTTCGAGATACGTCGCCTCCACCGGTCCAAAACGCGTGGGTGTGTTGGCAAAGTCAACGGCATCAAGCCAGTAGTAGTACGTGGTCCCAGAGTCCAGGTCTTGACGGTCCTCCCAGGTGTAGAGGAATCCGGATGGACTACCCGGTGCCGCCGAAGGGATCAAATCGCTGTTGAGCTGCCGATCCGGCTCGCTGGGGGAAGTGCCGCGGTACAGGTTGAACCCAAGGTTGTCGAGCTCCGACGCCGTCTCCCAGGTAAGTAAGATATGGTCAGGCTGTGCTGCAGCTTCGAAGCTGGACAGGTTCACCCCAAGCGGATCGACAAAAGTGACCTGGCATGGCTGGGTGAGCACCGGCGTGATGGGCACGCCACCCGGCGCCGAAAGTTGGGCGTTGATCCAGTTCATCGGGAAGGTGCCTGCCTGTAGACCCAGAAAGGTAACCCTGGCGATCGGACCGGCGCCGTTGACGGGCGGGGTGGGATTGGTCTGCGTCGTCGCGTACCAGATGCACCACACGCCACAATTCGGCGGGATATCCGAGGGCGAATGAGTTTCCTGGTGAATAATAAAGCCAGGAAACAGCCAGCTGTACAGGGGCTGAATTTGTGTTCCCGGAACAAATAGATTCTGATCCACGACTTGTCCGATCGTTGGGTCAAACGAAACACGAAAGTCAACGCCGTACAAGTTGGCAACATCCTGGACGTACAAGTCGATCGAAACGGTCTGCCCAACCCCTGCACTCACGGCGGTGGGTTCGCAGCGTACCGTGGGATCCACGTTGGGGGCCTGTTCTTCGAGCTCGGGACCCGGGGCAGCCGCGGCCGGAGAGACTCCCAGCAAAAGTGCAATGCACAGGCTCATAACAATCGATGCCAGCCGATGCAGTGAGCGCATAGATCTCGTTCCAGTAGGGTGGTGCGTCGACGATCTGCGGTTCATCATGTTTCTCCTTCATGGTGTCATGGTCGGTAGCCATTTGATATTTGCCGGCCGCTTTTTACGGGTTGTGGAGGACGACCGGCAGCCAAAGCCGATTGGCCTGAAAATCACCAAATTCGACCAGAATCGGTGCACCCGGGATAGAAACGGTAACCTGAATTTCGTCCGGCGTGCTTGAATACCAACCAGGCAGGTTGAACTGTCTGACCAGGTAGGGACCCGGTGGCAGGTAGAAGACACAGGAACCGTCCGAAGCGGTTGCCGTCTCCCAGAATTGCCCCAGGTTGGACCCACCTGCCGATGTCGCGCGCACGTGGGCATCAGGAATGCCCGGTTCCGCGCCTTGTCGAATCCCATCGCGGTTTATATCTTCGAACACGGTTCCGGTCAGAATGCCAACCTGGGCCGAAGGTGGCGTTGGTGTAGGCGTTTGTGTCGGCGTACGAGTGGCCGTGGGTGTAACCGTCGCCGTAGGCGATGGGGTAGCCGTCGGTGTCCGTGTGGCAGTATGAATCGGCGTGGGCGTGGCGGTCGGCGTCCGAGTTGGCGTGGCGGTCGGAGATGCCGTGGTCACACTGTGAAATGCGACGCTGCAGTTTTGAATGGTCAAGGGGACCGGGATGCCACCGGCCTTCGAGAGCTGAGCCGACGTAATGGGCAAAGCAAACGACCCGGCCGTCAAAGCCCGCAGCGTGAACCGTGCGAGAGGTCCTGAGCCGCTCACCGGTGGGCTCGGGTTGAGCTGGGTGGCCGCATACCAGATCGTGCCGGCACTGTTGTTGGCTTCTTTTTTGATCACAAAGTCAGGCGACAAAAACGTAGCGAGTGGCTGAATCTGTGTCCCGGGAAGCGTCGGATCTGCATCGACCACCTGGGCAATCGTGGTGTCAAAACTCAGCCGCACATCTGCACCGTACAGGTCTATGACATCCTGGACGTAGATATCGATCACCAGGTCCTGGTTCGCCGGCCCGCTGGCGTTGAGCGGGTCGCAGCGCACGATCGCGCCATCGTCGGGGCTTTTTTCAGCCAAAACCTGTCGCCCCAACAGGTCTGAGCCGAGGGCAAGGATCACCAGGCACACGCCCAAGGCGATCATCCTCTTCGCAGTGGGGGTCCGCAGACTTTCAAATCCGTTGTGCATGATTCTCCTTGGCAATACAAACCTAACAGGGCTGAAGCCAGTGGCCGGCTACCAGCCCAATATCGAAAACGTCGATGACACCATCGCGGTTGGCATCATAGCGCGGATCATAGTTCGGGGTGGAAGGATCGCCGTCTGGATCGGGGTCATTCATCGTCGTATTCCAGCGGGCGGCAGGGCGCAAGATGTCGCGCACGGTGACCTGGCTGTCGCCGTCGAAATCGAAGCAGGGCGGGACGTTGCCCAACGTCACCAGGCACGGCAGCGTGATACTTGATATCGCAGTTCCGCCATAACCGGCCAGGACCGAGCCGTTGTCCGGCATGACAAAAAAACCGGCGGCCAGTGGCTGGAAAGTCACCCGGGCCAAAGAACCTGATCCGGTCACGGGCGGGGAGGGATTGAGCTGGGTCACTGCGTATTGGATCGTTCCGGCCGTGTTGTCCGCATCTCTGCGGATCACCAGGTCGGGCGACAGAAAACCGCCGAGCGGTTGGATCTGGACACCTGGCATGAATGGATCGACATCAACCACCTGGACAAGGCTCGGATCGAAACCAAACTTGATGTCAGCGCCGTACAGGTTGGTGACGTTGGCGACATAGAGGTCAACCTGCAGATTTGCCGTGGTCGACCCTGTGGCAAACAGCGGCTCGCAGCGCACGACCGCCGTCCCCGGTGTCTCTGGGGCAGCCAAAGTCACGTGATATGGTAGTAGCCCTGCCAACGCCAGCAGCCCTGCTGACCCAATCACGGCCAAGATGAGCAAAGTCCGTCGTACGGTCAGGTGCAGCCCCTGGCGGTTTTTTTGTCGAGTGTCTTCTGATATTCCGTCCATGACCGCCACCATCTCACGAAATTGGCCGAGAACCGCGCCGGACCACCAGCACGATTCCGATGATCACCGCCAGGACCAAGGCAAGACCCAACGCACTCATGGCCACGGTTAGCAGCGTACGCGCCGGGGCGTTGGTGGCATCACCGGTCGTCTTGTCTACGGTCCCAGATCCATCCGTGGAGGGCCTCACCGCACCTGAATCAGCGATTCCGGGCGGTGTCGCTGTAGGTTCGTCCGTCGTGGCCGGCAAAGCCGCAACTGCCTGCGTCGTCGCCGTGGTTTCCGCAGTGACCGGGGTTGCCGCAGCGCTGACCGGCGTAGTGGTTGCTGTCTCAGCCGGTGGCACGGCAGTGGGTGTCGCCGTGTTTGGCTCGGCCACTGGCGTGCCGGCTGGCGGGACGTTTGTCACTGTCGGAGGCATCGTCGTGGCCGTCGGTTCCTCTACCGGTTGGCCGGTCGCAGTCGGGGGTAGGAGCGTTGGCGTTGGGGGTTCAGTTGGCCCGGCCGTCGGTGCGGGCGTCGGCGGGGCCCGGGTGGGAATTGGTGTTGTGGTGGGCAGGTTTCCGCCTGACGAACTGATCGTGACCTCTCCAGGTTGTGCCGCCGAGGGAATCTCCGTCGCATCGCGGGCGGCCAATGCCAGCGCGGTCAAGTTCAGTGACGAGCTGCCGGCAGCCTTGCCGCGCAACCTGACAACGATCAGGGTCCCCGTGCCACTCTTGGCCTCACTGGGATTCAGCTGAGTCATGGCATAACGTACGGTGCCGGCGGTGTTGTCGGCAGTGTTCCGCACCGAAAGACCGGGGTCCAGGAAGGTACCGAAGGCGACCTGCACACCCTGCATGTCCGGATTGGCATCCACGACTTCGACAACCGTTGGGTCAAAGGTGAGTGTCAGATCGAACCCATACAGACCCTCGACGTCAACGACTTCAACCGCCACGTCGCTGGTACCACTGAGAGGAATGGTGAGGGTTGCCGGAAAGATCCGGACGTCCACCGCGTCTTGGGCGCCGGCCTGGAGGCCCGTTTGAGCCAGTACGGTCAACAAAATCGCAACTGCAAACAGGATTCGTCGCATTATTGTGTCACTGTATACCTTACGTGTGGCGCGCTTGATGCATCTGCCAGTTTGATGCTTGCCGGCAAGCGCCTTGTGAGTTGGGTATCTGCAAGTCATTTCTGACTTGCAGATAACCACGGCGTATTCCTGGAAGTCTCCGGGAATTACCAGGTAATCCTCGCACTCGCTCAGGGCGGCGGGAGCTGCGACCAGGGGCTGTAGGTCAGCTCATAGTTGCTGCCCATCAGCACCAGGTCGAAGATATTGACCATACCGTCGACGACGACATCCGGACTGGTGCCGGGAACGCCGCCGCACGTTGAGAACGACGGGTTCTCGTATTCGGCGCCGATGCAGCCGCCATCGAAGATGTCAACCACATCGTTGTTCGTAGCGTCGCCGCCCAACAGCTTGACAAAAGCCAGTAGTGTCGTGGGGCGCGTGGTCAACAAGGCACCATTCGCCCAATCGGTTGGAATCGCCGGGTACGTCACCGACCCCGCCATCGTCGTGGTGGGAAGGTGGAGCGGGGCGTCGAACTGGAGCCAGTAGGTCGAGCCGACGAGCAGCCAGTTCGGGTTGATGTAAGACGTCGTGTAGGCGCCGCTGGGGACGCTCGTGCCGCTGGCCAGGGTCAAGGACCCCAGCTTGGGTTTCTGGTTGAGCACGGCCAGGGTGGCACCGCCATCGTTGTTGTCACCTTCCAGGTCGACAAAGCCGGTGAAGTTGGCCAGGCCGACGATGATGATTTCGCCATCGTTGGTATCGTCGATGGCGCGGGCCGGGGCGCTGGGCGCACCAAAGCCGGCGTTATTCACATACACCTTGACACCGCCAACCGCACCGGTGCTGGTGTCGACCGGGTCGTGCGCGATATTGAAGTAAGTCGGCCAGGGCCCGTTGCCTGGCGGTCCGGCCGGTGCAGTGAAGTTGAAGGTCGCGATGGTACCGCCGGCAGCACTGTACTCAGGCGCCGGTATCTGCAGGTTGCAGCGATACTTGATCGTCCCTGCAACGGCCGACAGCGACGTGCACGCACTTGCCCACGGGCTGGCAAAGATCGTCGAGTTCAACGTGAGCTTGGCCGGGTCATAGGTAATTTTGAACGACATCCCATAGAGGTTGGCCGCGTCGGCTTTGAGCGCGACGTTGAAGCTGGTGGTCTCTACGACGTTACGCGTCACGGCGTTTGCCGGTGGATCCACATCCATAAAGAGCTCGGCAAAGGTCCATGGCGTAAAGTTTACCTTGGCAGCATTTGCCCCATCGCCGGCACCTGCGTTAGGCCCGCCCAGATCACCCCATGAGTTATAGACCGCGGTGAACAAACCCGTTCCACCGTAGAGCACGCCGTC
>JAYRNS010000363.1:0-3875 GCA_041912075.1 Anaerolineae bacterium | reverse complement strand
GGATGCCTTGACGCCAATCTCCGGCCCCACCACACGGCGCATCAGCGCCACATCGGCGGCGGTCGCACCACCGCTGGCAAAGCCGGTCGACGTTTTGACGTAATCGGCGTCCGCCGCTTTCGAGAGGGCCGAGGCTTCGACCTTCTCCTCTTCGGTGAGCAGCGAGGCCTCGATGATCACCTTGACCAGGGCATTGCTGCCATGCGCCACGCGCACCACGCCGCTGATGTCCTGGGCGACCCAGCGATAATCACGCGACTTGAGTGCGCCGATGTTGATCACCATGTCGATCTCGCTGGCACCCGCGGCGATACAACGCTGCGTCTCGAATGCTTTGACCTCTGGCAGGGTGGCGCCCAGAGGAAAGCCGATCACGGTACACACGGCGACCCGGCTGCCGCGCAGCTCGTCGGCCGCCAGGGGAACCCAGGCCGGGTTGACACAGACTGAAGCAAAGTGATGCTGCCGTGCTTCCTGGCAGAGCTGCGTGATCTGTTCGGCAGTCGCTTCGGGCTTGAGCAGGGTATGGTCGATCATTCCGGCCAGGTCAGGCGCAACCCCGCGGACACCGGGCACTGCACTGAGGCGGGCCGCGCCCACGTGGACCAGGGCCCGGCAGTCGTCCGGGCAGTTCTGTACACACATGCCGGCACAGTTGTGCCCGCATCCGTCGCACCCCTCGTCCTGGTCAAGCAGCATGAGAACGTGTTCGGTGATCTGAGCGATCAATTCGGCATGGTTGGTCGAACGACTGCGCGCCACGTGGGTCATCCTTTCAAGTACCGCTGTTCGATTTGCATGATCTTGTCCACGCGCCGGGCATGACGTCCGCTGGCCCAGGGGGTTTCCAGCCAGGTTTTGACGATCTGCCGGGCCAGGGCCGGGCCAATCAGACCGGCGCCCAGGGTCAGGACGTTCGCATGGTTGTGTTCCCGGCTGTTCTGCGCCGAAGAAATGTCGTAACAGAGTGCGGCACGGATGCCAGGGACTTTGTTGGCCACCATCGCCGAACCGATGCCCGCACCGTCCACCACAATGGCAGCCATCGCGCTGCCGGTGGCCACCAGACGTGCGGCCGCATAGGCATAGTCGGGATAATCGACCGCCTCGGTGCTGTCACAGCCCACGTCGGTCACGGTGTAACCCAGCTCGACCAGGTAATCCTTCAACTGCTGCTTGAGCGCAAAACCGCCGTGGTCGGCCGCGAGTGCCACGGTGAGACCCGCCGCGGTGCTGCGAGATGGTGCGACGGTGGGGGCTATGGGTGGTCCGTGGCTGGTTACCTCAACGATCTGGATCTGGCGCGCCGCAGCCTCTTCGTAGGCCAGCGGTGTCACCTGGGTGGTGGGGAGCAGCTGCAGCTCGATACCACCGGGCAGGTCCTGCACGTCGGCCGCGCTGAGCAGCGGTCGCGCATAGTGTACGACAGGACGTGTGGCTTGCCCGTCCGGACGTGTGGCTTGCAGGCCTGGCCGTGCCCGGCCGGTACTACGCTCATTGGGTGGCGCTGATTCGCCAGCTGCCATGCATCCTCACAGGACTGCGTTGGTTGTGGCTCGTAAAAGAATAACTTCGCGTGAATTGCTGCGAATCCAACCAGATTCCTGGAAGTTGTTCTTTTACGATGCCTTAGCGATTGGCTGCGGCTTCGTGGGAGACCAGGCCCCAATCGCTGGGCGGCCAGTACGACACGACCGCTTTGCCGATGACGTTTTCCATGGGCAGCGCACCCCAGATGTGGGAGTCGCTCGAGTTGTTGCGATTATCCCCCATGACAAAGAGCTGGTCGGGAGGCAGTGTCACCGGCTCGGCGTCATAGGTGCCTGGGCTGGGGCGGTACGGCTCGTCGATGATCTCACCATTGACGACGACCTGTCCATTGCGCACTTCGACGGTATCACCGGGCAGGCCAATAACCCGCTTGATGAAATCGCGCGACGGATCGCGCGGGTAGTGGAAGACAATGACGTCTCCGCGCGCCGGTTCACCGAGCCGGTAGGCCAGCTTGTTGATGATCAGAAATTGGCCATTGTGGAAATTCGGTTCCATACTGATGCCGTCGATCCGGTAGTTTTGGATGACGGTGCGCACCAGAAAGAAGATGACCAGGGTCAGGACTATCGTTTCGACCAGCTCGCGCAGCACGCCGCCGGCGCGGCTGGCCGGCTTGTCCGCCGCCGTGGCCGTACCATCATCGGCGGTCGCAAAGTCCTCGGCGCCGCCGCCCCCTTCACCGCCATCAGGCGTCAACGCACCCGTCAGCGGGCGTTGAATCACGGCCGGTTTGCTGAATCGCACTTCGGTATTGTTGGCATTATCGGACATGCTGTCGACGCTCACTTGGTTTCCTCGTTACTGCTTTCGTTCGAAGATTATATCACCAGGCAGACAAAAGCCCAAACCCTCTTCCTACCCCTACTCCGTACTCCGTACTCCGTACTCCCTCCTCCAAGGCACTTGTCAACGATCTACATGTTTGGTATACTGTAGGCAAGAATCCTGCATCGATTGTCGCGTAATTTCTGTCGAGTGACGGGAGTGCCGGTTACGAAAACGCGCGTAGTTTTGTTCGACAATGGGTCGCATAACCCACTCCGGCCAACAGGAACCTACCATGCCCGCCATTCCACCGGCTTTGTTGCGCCGGCTGTACGTCGAAGGCAGTCTGCAAAACCGTCCCGACGGTTTTGAGTTCATACTCAGGAACCGCCTGGCTCCCAGCACCATTCTCGGCCTGGGTCCGCTCGTCGTCGATGACCGCAGCGTGGCACAGGATGTGGTGCAAATCCAGACGAAACGTAACCGGCGGGCCATCACGAAGGTCACCGACAAGGCCCCGCATGACTGGCCGATCAATACGGAAATCAAGCTGATCGTGGGCGGCCGGGCTCTGGAACCAGGAACCCACCGGCTGGCTTTTGCCATCAGTCTGAAGGAAGTCGGTGTGCTGATGCTGCGGGTCGAAGATACACCGGACCGCGCAGACACCGCCGATGCGTGACACGATGTCACGGTTTGCACAATCGAATCGTTACGCTGAATGAACAGTGCGAGAGAGCACCCGGGTCAATAAGCTGGCCCGGGTCGCCGAAGGGGCACCCCGCGCGGACAACCGGGTCCGCGGGGCAATCTCTCAGGCAAAGGGATCGCACTGGGACAGCACTCTGGAGAGTCGGCGAAGCGGCCAGGGCCAATCGCCGCACCGATGGGGCAACCTTCCATCTACCGGGATACCACCGGGGATGGAAGAAATCTCTCAGGTGACAGGACAGAGGGAGCCGGATATGTGGCGATGTGCCACACATCCGGCTCCCTCGGTATTTGTGGCCGGAACGTCACCACAACGCAGGAGGTTGAGGATGAAGCGAACGCAGCTGTATGAGCAGCATGTTGCATTGGGCGGCCGCATGGTCGATTTTGCCGGCTGGGAACTGCCGGTCCAATACCCAACCGGCCCGCTGGAGGAACACCGGCGCGTGCGCGAAGCCGTGGGGCTGTTCGACATCGACCACATGGGCCAGGTGGTGGTCGATGGGCCTGACGGGCTGGATTTTCTGCAGAGTATCCAGGTCAATGACCTGTCCACCCTTGGTCTGGCCGGCGCGCGCTACAGTCTGATGTGTTACGCCGACGGCACGGTGGTGGACGACATCTTCGTCTACCGCCTGGCTGAGACGACCTGGTGGGTGATCGTCAATGCGTCCAACCGCCAAAAGGACGTCACCTGGCTGCAGAGCCACATCGACGGCCGGCGCGTCACGGTGACCGATATTTCGGACGAGACCTATATGCTGGCCATCCAGGGACCCCAGGCTCAGCCAGTGCTCCAGCAGGTGGTCGACGTCGACCTCAGCCAGGTACCGTTCCACACCTGC
>JAYRNS010000362.1:0-1923 GCA_041912075.1 Anaerolineae bacterium | reverse complement strand
GAATGCGCGAATGGCCGGTCGGGACATCGTAGGTCACAGCTCCTGCTGTGACAGGCGCCGCGACGCACGTACAGCCTCACACTGGCAAGACAATGCCACGCCAGCGTCTGCGCGACGTAGGTCGCGCGGTTGGTGGAGGGGGGTCGTCACAGCCGTCCGCGAATTGAACTCGAATGCGCGAATGGCCGGTCGGGACATCGTAGGTCACAGCGCCTGCTGTGACAGGCGCCGCGACGCACATGCAGCCTCACGCTGGCGAGACAATGCCACGCCAGCGTCTGCTCGACGTAGGTCGCGCGGTTGGTGGAGGGGGGTCGTCACAGCAGGAGCTGTGACCTACGCAGTGCGGCGTCTGCGGGGCATAGGTCGCGCTATGCGCTGCGGGTGGCATCACAGTGGGGGCTGTGTTCTTCGGCATCCCACAAGGTGACTACTGCGCTGCATCGTCGCGGTCGACGTTCATCTCCTGCAGCCGTCCCGTCACCATGTAGATGACGCGCTCGGCGATGTTGGTCGCCAGGTCGCCAAAACGCTCCAGCTCGCGCGCGGCCCGCAGCGTTTCGTAGCTCGTTTCGATCTGCTCGCTCGACCGGGCTTCGGCCATGTGGGTCATGATCTGGGCAAAGACTCGGGCATACAGTGCATCCACGGCATCGTCCTGCCGCGCGACCTCACGTGCCAGGTCGACGTTGTCGTGGGCGTAGGCCGTCATCGTCTGGTTGAGCATCTTGTTTACCAGCTCGCCCATCTGCTTCAGCTCGACCGGGCGCGGAATGTCGGGTGAGCGCACCATGTGCGGCACGACCTTGGCGATGCCTTTGGCCTGGTCACCCATGCGCTCGAGATCGACGATCATGTTCATCACGGTCACGATCGCCCGCAGGTCGCGGGCGGCCGGTTGCTGGGTGACGATCAGGGCAAAACATTTGTCCTCGATATCGAAGCGGGTGGCGTTGATCTGGTTATCGAAGGTAAACACCTGCCGGGCCAGTACTGCGTCCAGCGTCTCCAGCGCCGTCATGGCCATGCCCAGCTCTTCTTCCACCATACTACCCATTTTCAGCACGTCTCCCCGAAGCTCCAGGAGCTGCTGCTCGAAACGTTGCCGCATGGTCATATCGATCCTCCTATCGACTCAGCCGCGTCGGCCGGTGATGTATGCTTCGGTCAAGTCTTCGCTGGGGGTGCTGAACAAGGTCTCCGTACGATCAAATTCCACCAGACGGCCCAGCCAGAAGAAACCGGTCCAGTCAGAGGCACGGGCCGCCTGCTGCATGTTGTGGGTGACGATAACGATCGTATATTCCTGCACCAGCTGGCGCATCAGGTCCTCGACGTGCAACGTCGCCACGGGATCGAGCGCCGAGTAAGGTTCATCCATCAGGATCACTTCGGGCCGTACGGCAATCGTGCGCGCAATACACAGGCGCTGCTGCTGGCCCGGGTTCAGATCCAGCGCCGAATCGTGCAGCCGGTGCCGCACCTCATCCCACAAGGCAGCACCCACCAGGCTTTCCTGGACGATCTGATCCAGGCCGCCGTTTTTTTTGGCCATGCCCAACACCCGCGGGCCAAACGCCACGTTGTCGTAGATACTCTGCGGAAATGGGTTGGGCCGCTGGAAGACCATGCCTACCCGATGACGCAGCTCGACCACGTCGACATCGGTGTCGTAGATGTTTTTGCCGTCCAGCAGCACTTGACCCTCGGCGCGTGTGCCACGAATCGTATCATTCATCCGGTTCAGACAGCGCAGAAATGTCGACTTGCCACAACCGGATGGACCAATCAAGGCCGTAATCTGCTGTTCACGGATCGGGATGTTCAAATCGATCAAGGCCTGGAACGAGTCATAGAAAAAATCGAAGTCGTGAACTTCCATCTTATTGTTCATGTCTTATTGTTCATGTCTTATTGTTCATG
>JAYRNS010000361.1:0-5811 GCA_041912075.1 Anaerolineae bacterium | reverse complement strand
CGACCGGGGATCAGGCGATAGGCCACCACCACGACGCGGGCGGCCGGCCAGTCAACCTGGCACCGGTCAACCGCCGCGCGACCCAGCCCCGGCATCCGGTCCCGCCGACCGTGCACCGGACATGGGCGACCGCCCACCACGGCAAAGTGGCCGGCCAGCCGGTCGTGGCACCCCACCTTCTGACCGCCGCGACCGCCCGGCCGCCGGGTCCAACCGACCATCTGGCGCGTCACGGGGCGGCCGCCCGGCCGCCGGGTCCAGCCGCTCATCTGGCGCGCCGCGAGGCGGCCGGACGGCCGCCGGTGCCAGGCGACCATCTGGCGCGTCACCAGGCGGCCGTTCACACCGCCGGTCAGGCAAGAAGCGACCACCGGTATGACGCAGCCGACCACCACAGAATCCAACGACGCGGCCAGCCTGCCGTCGACCATTGCCATCGACGGGCCGGCCGGTTCGGGCAAGAGCACGATTGGCCATCGTGTCGCCACCCGGCTCGGATATCTCTATTTCGACACGGGTGTGGTGTACCGCGCGGTTACCTGGCTGGCGCTGGTGCGTGACGTGCCATTGGATGACGAAGACCGGCTGACCCACCTGGCGGCCACGGTGGGCATCGACATCCGGGATCCCGGTGCCGCGGGTGATGGCCGGCTGGCCACCGTGCTGGGTGACGGGGTCGACATCACCTGGGAGATCCGGCGGCCCGAAGTGGATGCGTCGGTTTCGCGCGTGGCGGCCTATCCGCGTGTGCGCCAGGCGCTGATCGGCCAGCAGCGCCGGATTGGCCGCGCCGGCCGGGTCGTCATGGTGGGGCGTGACATCGGCACCGTCATCATGCCCGATGCCGACCTCAAGATCTACCTGGATGCGTCGGTAGCCGAGCGGGCGCGGCGGCGCTTTCAAGAGATGAAAGGCAACGGTCAGGACACGACGTACGAGACGGTTTTGCAGGCCATGCAGCGGCGCGATGCCTACGACAGCACCCGCGCCACCGCACCCCTGCGCGCAGCAGCGGACGCCATCACCATCGACTCGACCGATCTGGCGACCGAACAAACGCTGGCGCGGGTGCTCGCCATCGTCTACGCGTGGCGTTCATCCACGCCCAACAGCGGGTAGACCCATGCCACGTTCACGGGTGCGCCGGTTCGTGCGCCGTCTCCTGCGGGCCATGGCACATCTCCTGGCCCTCCTGCTGCTGCGCATCGAAGTGCGCGGACGCGAGCACCTGCCGGCCGGGGGACCACTGATGATCGTTGCCAACCATTTTGGCTGGCTCGAACCAGCCCTACTCCCCGTCCTGCTGCCCTACGAACTGGAATACCTGGCGGCCGACAACATGTACCGTCATCCTGCGGTGGGTTGGGTCCTCTATAGCTACGGCGCGATCCCCGTGCGGCGCGGCGAGGTCGACCGGCGGGCGCTGCGCGGGGCGTCACAGGTGCTGGCGCAGGGCGGTGTGCTGGCGATTTTTCCCGAAGGCGGCGTGCTCAGCCCGAGCTTCCGCACGGCCCTGATCCCACCCCGGCCCGGCACCGCTTATCTGGCCGTGCAGCACGCCGTGCCCATCCTGCCAGTGGGTTTCTCCGGCAGCGGCGCCGACGTCTTTGCCTGCTGGCGCCGGCTGCGCCGCGCCCCAGTGGTGGTCACGATCGGCGAACCCTTTGGCCCGCTCGTCGCCGCCGGCCACGGTGCTGCCCGCCGCCGGGCCCTCGACGAAGCCAGCGAACAGATCATGCAGCGCATTGCGGACCTGCTGCCGGCGCGCGAGCGCGGGCCGTATGCGATGGGACGGAGTACGGAGTAAGGAGTAGGGAGTAGGGAGTATGGGTCAAGGTCTCCTTACTCCTTACTCCCTACTCCGTATTTGTGACAACCCGGACCCACGACTATAATCACCAACCATGATGTGCTCGTCATTCAGTCTCGCATCACGCTTTCACGCATCACGTTCTCACGGAGGCCCGCCTATCGACACACTACCCTGACCCTGCGACGAGGAAAGAGAGCGCATGGGCTGCGTGTACGTGCGCAGTTGACGAGGAAGAGGTTCTTCGCGGCGACGCGAAGCTAACCGGGTGACCCACCCGGGAAAATCGAGAGATCAGCGGATGCCTCCGGGGCCAGGCCACGGCCCTGTGACCATGTTTCCCCATGAAACTGGCCAGGATTCTTTCCTCCTGACATCCTAGCAGCGGACCGCCAAAACCACCGGGTGACCGGTGGGACAATGTGGTCGCGCCGTGGCAGTCAAGACTCGAACCACCACGTTCAGGAGGATTCTCATGTGTGGTATTGTTGGTTATGTCGGTCCGCGCGCGGCGACGCCGATTGTCATCGATGGGCTGCGGCGGCTGGAATATCGCGGCTACGATTCAGCCGGCCTGGCGGTCATCGAACATGGCGGCATCCAGGTGCGGCGCGAAGTGGGCAAATTGGGCGGTCTGGTTGATCTGCTGGCCCAGGAGCCGGCCGATGGCCACGTCGCCATTGGACACACACGTTGGGCGACCCACGGCAAACCCAGCCGCCGCAACGCCCACCCACACGGCAGTCGCGACGGCGACGTCGTCGTCGTGCAAAACGGGATCGTCGAAAATTTCCGGGAGCTGCGCGCTGCGCTCGAGGCCGACGGCGTCGTTTTTCGCTCCGACACCGACACCGAAGTCATCGTCCACCTGGTCAGCGGCTACCTCGATGCCGGCTGTGACCTGGCGGAGGCGACACGCCGGGCATTGGGTCACCTGCGCGGCCCCAGCGCCGTGGTCGTGTTGAGCAGCCGCGAACCTGATCGACTGGTGGCGGCGCGCCTGGGCAACGCGGGTGGGGTCACGATTGGTTACGGCGACGGCGAGATGCTGATCGCGTCCGATATGCCGGCCATCCTCGAACACACCCGGCGTATGTCCTTTCTCGAATCGTACGAAATGGCCGTCGTGACCGACCGCGGTGCCCGCTTCATGACCCTCGACGGCCAACCGGTGACCCCAGCGGTGCACACCGTTGCCTGGGACCCGGTGTCCGCGGCCAAGGGCGAGTACCGTCACTTCATGCAGAAAGAGATCTACGAACAGGCGCAGTCCCTCACCGACACGGTGCGCGGCCGGGTCGATTTTCACGCCGGCGAAGTCGATTTGGAAAATGTGACTCTGACGGCCGAACAGGCGCGCCGCCTGAGCCAGGTGATGATCGTGGCCTGCGGTACGTCATATTACGCAGGGCTGGTGGGGCAGTTCATCTTCGAGGAACTGGCGCAAATCCCGGTGCGCGTCGATTATGGCTCCGAGTTCCGCTACCGCAACCCGATGATCGACGCCAACACGCTGTTCATCGCACTGACCCAGTCGGGCGAGACGGTCGACACCCTGGCGGCGATGGAGGAGGCGCGCGCCAAGGGGGCGCACCTGGCTGCGATCGTCAACGTCGTCGGCAGCCAGGCCGCCCGTCTGGCCGATAGTGTCGTCACCATGCATGTTGGCCCCGAGATCGGCGTGGCTTCCACCAAGGCCTTCACCGCCACATTGATCGACCTCTACCTGCTGGCGATTCACGTGGCCACGCTGCGTGGCACGCTCACCACCCAACGCCGCCGCGAACTGCTGGACGACCTGGTGCACATCCCCCAGCTCGCGGGCCGTGTCCTGGACCTTGGCCATGCACCGCTTTACGAGCGGCTGGCGCAGCACTTTCATGGCCACAACGATTTCCTCTACCTCGGGCGTGGTATCAATTACCCGATTGCGCTGGAAGGTGCGCTCAAGCTCAAGGAGATCAGCTACATCCACGCCGAAGGTTACCCCGCGGGCGAAATGAAACACGGCCCGATTGCCCTGATCGACGAACACATGCCGGTCGTGACGATCGCCGTGCAGGACAGCGTTTACGACAAGATGATCAGCCAGGTCGAGCAGGTGAAGGCGCGCAACGGCACCGTCATTGCCGTGGCGACTGAAGGGGACGAGTTCATCGCGACCAAAGCCGATCACGTGATCTACGTGCCGGCGACGGCCCAACTCCTGACACCGATCCTGACCGTGCTGCCGCTGCAGCTCCTGGCCTATCACATGGCGGTCTGGCGCGGCTGCGACGTCGACCAGCCGCGCAACCTGGCCAAGAGTGTGACGGTCGAATAAGGAGGGGCGGGCGGTGAACGTGGTGCTGGTGGCACCGTTTGGGCTGGCGCCCAAGGGCACGGTCAGCCGGCGAATGCTGCCGCTGGCCCGGGCCCTCCCGCGCGACCGCATCACCGGCATTACCATCGTGATACCATCGTGGGACGACCCGCCGGATGCGGGGCGTACGTGGACCGACCAGGGCGTCGAGATCGTCAGCGTGCCGCTGCGCGGCGGGGTGCCCGGCATTCTGGCTGCGCTGCTGCGTACCACGGTGGCGCAGCGGCCTGACCTGGTCCACTGTTTCAAACCGAAGGGCTACCCCGGTCTGGTCCTGTGGCTGCTGCACCATGCCCGCCAGGCCGGGTTGTGGTCTGGCCGGCTGCTGGTCGATGCCGACGATTGGGAGACCGGCTGGAACGATCGCCTGGCCTACGCGGCGCCGCTGCCCACCCTTTTTGCCTGGCAGGAGAATTGGTGTCTGCGTCATGCCGATGGCGTGACCGTGGCCAGCCGCTGGCTGCAGCGCCTGGCGGCCGGTCTGCGGGGCAGCGGGCGCGACGTGCGCCGCGTGCCAAACGGTGTGGACAGCGGCAGACCGGCAGCGCTGGCTGGCCCCCCGGGGCCGCGTCCGCCCACAGTCTTGCTGTACACCCGTTTTGTCGAAGTCACGCCGCAGCGTGTGCTGCGGACCTGGCGGCTGGTCAGGCAGTATGTGACCGACGCCCAACTGATCGTGGCCGGTGACAGCCTGCCGCCGGGTCAGGCGGCGCAACTGGCCGTTCTGGCTGGCCGCACCGCTGGGATGCGCTGCCTGGGCTGGGTACCGGCGCCCGCGTTACCTGGCGTCCTGGCCGCAGCCGACGTGGCCTGGGTGCCCAGCGCGGCGACGCTGGTGGCGCGTGCCCGCTGTCCGGTCAAGCTGGTGGAACTGATGTCAGCCGGGCTGCCGGTCGTGGCCGACGCCCTGGGTGAGGTGCCGACCTACGTGCGGCATGACATCGAGGGAGTGCTGGTGACCGGCGGCAACGATGCCGCCAGCGCACAGGCCCTGGCCAGCCTGCTCAGCGACCGCCGGCGTGCCACAGCGTATGGCCAGGCTGCGGCGGCGCGTGTACGCACCGAGTTTGCGTGGGATCACCTGGCCCGCCGGGTCGCAGCGTTCTATACGGAGCTGGCCGCGTGACGGGACCACGTTGGGCACGCGTGCGGGCCTGGGTGCTCGTCGTGGCCTGGATGGCGATGATCTTCTGGCTGTCGGCACAGCCCAAGCTGCCCAACCTGGGTCCGGATCTGACCGAAATCCAGGACATCCTGGGTCATTTCCTGGTCTATGCCGGTCTGGCATTCTGGCTGGCGCGCGCCTTTCGGCGTACGCCCGGGGTGCGCCATCCGCTGTTGTGGACTGTGGTGTTGGCGATGCTGTATGCGTTGAGTGACGAGCTGCACCAGGCGTTTGTGCCCAACCGGCATCCGGATCCGTTTGACATTCTGGTCGATTTTTTGGGAGTCGTCGTATTTTTGATTTTTGATTTTGGATTTGCGAGGCGGCGTCGCAGGGTTGATGGTTGAGGTCGACAGGCTGCGGCGGCAGGCTGGCAGTGGTTGGAACCGCGCGGGTCTATGAACGGGGGCTGTCGTCTTGGGCGGCCCGGATGAGGATGTCGCCGAAGAGGCCGGTTTGTTCGACGACGATCTG
>JAYRNS010000360.1:0-4551 GCA_041912075.1 Anaerolineae bacterium | reverse complement strand
TATCACCTAATTCAAGCTTGTCTTTCTTGGAACACTTGATCCAGCAGTTCTTGAGTGCCCTTGAGCAGATACCATTCAGCAATGATCTCTGGATTGTCGAAGCTGGGCGCATACGCATTCACCAGCGACGTTCTGATCTGGATGAGTAGCCCATGTACCTCAGCCGTCAAAGCAAGGTGCGAGATCACCTGGGAAGCCCTAGGTGCTCAGCCACCCACTGCAGTTTGTCCTGCAGCTGTGCCCCATCCGGCGCTCGCGTGTGCATCACAGGGTGCGGTGACGCAAAGAAGCTGCCTTCCGCCTTGACCGCCTCTCCCCCACCTGTCTCTAAATAACAGAATCCCTGTCCATCGAACACCTCGCTGGCTGCCAGACCCAGAATGCTGCTGGCGATCTGGCTGGCCACCACGCGTCCCTGGGCCTCCGCAAACACGCCGGCCTTGGGCAGCGCCAGGGGAACATCTGGTTTGTAGCGCCCAGGCAGTGGTAAGGTCGTGACGTCCCCCACCGCGTAGACGCCGCTGACATTGGATGAGGATTGCACGTGCAGCGTCTGCGGGTCGACCGGGATCCAACCGGACGCATTGGTCAGCCCCGCTTCGCGGACGACGCGCGGTGCCTCGTGCGGCGGCACAACCAGCAGCAGATCGTAGCCGGCCGAGCTGCCATCGTCGAAAACGATGCGCCGCGCGTCGCCATCGACCTGCACGGTCTTCTTTTGACCCACGAACTCGATGCCACGCTGTGCCAACGCGGCCAGGATATACTGACCCATTGCGGGCCCGGCCGTAGGCATCGGTGCACCCTCCGCCGTGATCACGGTCACCGGGGAGGTCGATGCCAGGCCGCGCTGGGCCAGGTATTCCTGCAGCAGCATCGCCGCTTCGTAGGGCGCGGGCGGGCACTTGAAGGGCAGCCTGGGGATCAGGATCACGACGTGGCCTCCCCTGAAGTTCTCCAAAACGCCCCGCAGACGCTGCGCCCCGGCGACGTTGTAGAAGGTATGGGCTGCCTCGGCCAGACCGGGTACACTGGCCGGGTTGAGATCGGCACCTAAGGCGATGACCAGGTAATCCCAGGGAAAGACACCCTCCCCAGTGGTCACCGTATGCTCGTTCAGGTTCAGACCCAGAACGTCGGCCAGAACGAAATCGACGCCGGGTTCGAGCAGGGTCGTGCGCGGCTGCGAGATCTGATCGAACGTGCGCTGCCCCAACATGATCCAGGTCTTGCCGGCGCCGATGTAGAAGTCACGTGTGCGGTCGACGACCGTCACGGTGTGTTCGGCCGGCAGCAGCCCGCGCAGCGTATTGGCCACCGCAAGGCCGCCAAAACCGCCACCCAATATCACTGTTCTTGAGTCAGTCATTGTTCGTCCTCCGTGCCCATTCCGTGTGGCACAGTCTCATGACATGGTTTTCTTGTGCCCTGTTTGACAGTATAGCATTTTCGCCGGATAATGCAATACCCAATCTTTCATCGAGCCATCATCGATCGCCCTATCATACAGACCCTGTGCGGCACGCGACGCAGAATTTGCCGTGCACGCCGCCATGTGTAGAAACGGAGTCTCAGATGATCGCTCTGTCTCACCTGTTTGAGTTGGTCCTGCTGGTCGCGGGTCTTGGCACGGTACCAGCCATACCTTCGAGTGCGGTGCCGGACATCGTGCCGGCGGTCGCCATCACCGCGCAGACACCCATTACGCCCAACATTATCCTGATCCTGGCCGACGACCTTGATCTCCAATTGGATACCATCACCACGATGCCCCATCTGCAGTCGCTCCTGGCCGACCAGGGCGTGACGTTCGATCACCTCATCGTCAGCGCGTCGATCTGCTGCCCTTCACGCGCGTCTTTACTGCGCGGCCAATACGTGCACAACCACCAGGTGTTTACGAACGGTCCGCCACCCACCGGCGGCTTCGAAGCGTTTCGCGACCAGGGTCTGGAAAATGATACGATTGCCACGCGCCTGCAAGGTGCCGGTTATCGCACGGCCTTGTTTGGCAAATATCTGAACCGTTACGCCTATTCGAGTCCGGCCAACTACATCCCACCGGGGTGGACCGAATGGTACGCCCCATCACCCACCGCACCCGGTTACAACCAGTACAACTACCGGCTCAACGAAAACGGCGCGCTGGTAAACTACGGCAGCGCACCGCAGGATTACCTGCAGGACGTGCTGACCGCACGAGCCACGAGTTTTATCACCCGCTCGATCGCCAGCGGCCAGCCCTTTTTTGTCTATTTCGGGTCTTTTTCGCCGCACACCCCTTCGACACCCGCACCCCGCCACACCACGTTGTTCACCGATACGCTGGCCCCGCGCACACCGTCTTTCAACGAGCTCGACGTCAGCGACAAGCCGCTGGGTATTCAGACCCTGCCACTTCTGACCCCTGAGGAGATCCAGCAGATCGACGAGCAGTACCGGTTGTGGCTGCAGTCGATGCAGGCGGTGGATGAGACGATCGCCGGTTTTGTCGACACCTTGCAGGCCACTGGTCAGCTGACCAATACGTACATTCTGTTCACCAGTGACAACGGTTATCACATGGGTCAGCACCGCCTGGCACCGGGCAAGTACCTGGGCTACGAGGAAGATGTGCGCGTGCCGTTGATCGTGCGCGGTCCCCAGGTGCCGGTCAGCCAGACGCTGCCGCACCTCGCCAGCATCGTCGACCTGGCCCCCACCTTCGCCGACATCGCCGGTATTCCCATACCATCGTATATGGATGGTCAGTCGTTGCTGCCGCTGCTGCGTGCCGATCCGCCGCCGCTGAGCAGCTGGCGCCAGGCCTGTTTGTTCGAGCAGTACGTCGGTGACCATCTTCGGGAGCCAGATCCCCTGGGTGAACCACCCGATCCCTTCGATTCACCCAAGTACAGCAGTGTTCCCTTGTTCTACACCGGACTGCGCACCGCCGACCTGAAATACATCGAGTACGACACAGGCGAGCGCGAGCTCTACGATCTGGTCAACGATCCTTACGAGCTGGATAACCAGATCAGCAGTGCCGAACCCGGGCTGCTGGCTCAACTGTCGGAATGGCTGCACCTGCTGCACACCTGCGCCACGGATGACTGTCGCCTGCGTGAGATGCAGCCGCCACCGCCGCTGGGCGTCGGTCCACCGACCTGCGCCCAGCTCGACTTCGATGCCAGTGAAAGCATCACGGTGGTCGATGTCGCCATACTGGCTGCGCACTGGGGCGAGACTGTGCAGACACAGAGCTGGGACCCGCGCTTCGACCTGGATGGCAATCTGGTAGTCGACGCGGCCGACCTGACGATCATTGCGGAACGCTGGGGAGAACTATGCGTGGCGAATCCGCCGTAACTCGATGTCAGCGGATCACGACTCGGCTGGCGTGGTTTGAAAGCGGGTCACGGTGCGCGCATGGAGCCAGATGAATCCCGCCACCGCGACCGCGCAGATGATACCGCTGGCGTACCAGACCCAATTGGGATCGAAACGGTCCATGACGATGCCCGCGGCGAGCGGGCCGATCATCGCGGGGATGCCCCACGAAAACTCGAATGCGGCCATGTAACGCCCGCGCATGTCTTCGGGTGCAAAGACGCTGGCCAACACCTGCCCCACGGGAACGACGATCATCTCGCCGAACGTAATGATGACGATGGCGATCACGAAGAGGGCGTAACTCGCCACGAACCCGTACATCGTAAACCCGACCAGGTAGAGCAGCGTGCCGGCGGCCATCATCAGCATCGGTGGATAACCTCGAATGCGCCGTGTCACCCAAAACTGAAACAGCACCACCAGCAGAGCATCCAGGCTGAGCAGCAGCCCATACCCCCGGTCGGGTACGCCGTGGACATCGCGCAGATAGACACCCAGTGTGCTGTACATCTGCTGGTAGACGATCAGCATCAACATCGAAGCCGCCAGGAACCCTACGTACAACCTGTCACGGATGACGGTGCCATAACCCGCAAGGGTTTGCAAAAAGGACGGCGCCGGGCCGGCGGTGGTCGGTTCCGGTTTGGTTTCGGGGATCAGGCGGTAGATGATCACGGCGGTTGCGGTGCTGGTAATCGCATCGATCACGAAGAGCCAGAGATACGACTGCGCAGCGAGCAAACCCCCGATGGTGGGACCGAGGATCCAAGAGAGATTCGCAACGACGCGCAGAATACCAAACCCTTCGGCGCGCTGGGACTCTGGCAATATGTCGGCGACCATTGCCTGGTGGGCCGGACCGGCGATACTGCCAAGCAAACCAACGACAACGGCCAGGACGTAGAAGGCAACCATGTTGTCGAGCAGCCCCATCACCAGGCTGCCCAGAGCACTGCTGACCAGACCGAAAATAACGATCAGCCGGCGCCCCACCTTGTCCGCCAGCGCGCCGCCGATCACGCCACCCACCAGACCCGAAACCGAGAACAGCCCCAGCAGGACACCGGCCTCGGTCATGCCGACCCCAAACTGGCGCGTGATGTAGAGCGCGAAATAGGGGTAGAGGATCGTGCCGCCCAGGCGATCGACGAACATTGCGATCACCAGGGCACGAAAGCT
>JAYRNS010000359.1:0-2894 GCA_041912075.1 Anaerolineae bacterium | reverse complement strand
TGTAGCGCGGATTGGCCGGATCGGGTTCGGTTTTGGCGCGCAGACGGCTGACCAGTTTTTCGATACGGGCATCATCCACGGTGTCGATGTAGTCCTGTCCCCACACGGCTTCCACCACTTCGTACTTGTCACAGATTTTGCCGATCTGTCCGTACAGCAGCAGCAACAACCGGTATTCGAGATTGGTCAGCACCTCGGTTTGGCGTCCATCCACATAGACCGCACCGGTTTCGACGTCGACACGTAGCCCACGTACACCAGGGCGGGCCAGGGTGTTCTGCTGCTGCACGTAGACGGCAAACAACCGGCAGAACACCTGCGTTGTATCGTCGGTACTGCCGACCAGGACGTGTTTCTGACGCAGGCTGGTGATCGCATACGCCGCCGGTTCGCTGCCGGGGGTCTGGAGGTCAAGCAGCGTCTGCCGTTCGCTGTCGTCCAGGCTGGTCCAGATTTTGTGGCATTCGGTTTGCACGATGAGGCTGCGTGGCATGCTGGCCGCCGCTTCCCGATGAATGATCCAATCCTGCGACTCGTCACGCGCCGGGGCACCGGTCAGTGCGCCCAACACATTACAGGCTGCTTCCAGAAGCCCCACATGCCCATCGGCCCATTCCAGCAGAAACGCCACATCGCGCTCGTTGAAGGTCACGCCGCTGTCGCCGGCGTAGTTCTGGATAAAGCTGGTGGCGTCGGCCGGGCTCAGCGGGGGCAGGTAGTAGGTCGAATGGGCAAACAGCTCGGTGAATTCGTCGACGTCCAGGTCACGACGCAGGAGGGCCAACCGCAAATTGGTAGCGGTGACGTAGACCAGACGGCGGCGGTACTGATCCTTTAACGCGCGCAGGTTGAGAAATACTCGCCCGTCGACCCGCTCCAGGACTTCGTCGAACTCATCGAAGACCAGCACCAACGGCGTTTCGAGCTGGTCGAGCACGGCGGTCAGCCCCTGGTTGAAGCTGAGTGGTACGTGAAACGGGCTGTGCGGGTTGATCAGCGCTTCGTAGGCACGATCGAGCTCGCTCGTGATGCCGTCAGCAACGCCGTGCACACGCAGGACATCCTGCAGACAACGCAGTACCAGCTCGTAGAACCCCTGGTCGCTGAGGCTGAGCATGCGGTTGCAGTCGATATAAGCATACAACGCCTGGTTCGATCGTGTGCCGTACTGGTCCTGAAACTCGGGCAGAACCAGGGTACGCAGCAGATCGGACTTACCGATGTTGCTGATGCCGACGACCGAACAGCATTCGAGGGCTTGCACGACCTGCATGATCGTACTGGCTTCGGCGACGCGCATGAATTCGCCGCTGACCTTGCGCATGCGATCAGGCATGATGGGTCTGGTCTCCTGCTGGCCGACTTTCGCCCGGCTTGCATATCTGTCCGTTTCGGGGATAATTCCGGCTGGCGGCCTTCTCAGGACGTGAGGCCGCCGCCGGAACCGACTATCAATACGTGCGATGGCGGGCGACGTTGCAGGGAGTATTATACCATAGGGAGTAGGGAGTAGGAAGTAGGGAGTAGGAAGTAGGGAGCAGGATGGAGTTTGGTGGTAGACGGCGGTCAATGGGTTAAGAATGGAGATGGCGGTGTTCATGGAGAATGAAAAGGGGGATGGTATGACGTTTGCCAACCAGGTGGTGGTGGTAACGGGGGCGTCGAGTGGGATTGGGCGCGAGCTGGCGCGGGTGTTTGGGCGCGAGGGGGCGACGGTGGTGCTGGCCGCGCGTTCGGTGGCGGCATTGGAGACGCTGGCGCAGGAGCTGCGTGCCCAGGGGGGACAGGCGCTGACGGTGCCAACCGACGTGCGCGACGTCGAGCAGCTGCGGCGTCTGGTGAACGTCACCATGCAGGTGTTTGGCCGCATCGACGTGCTGGTTAACAATGCCGGCCAGGGTCTGGCGGTGTGGGCGCACGAGCTCACGCCGGCGCAGGTCGAAGGGCTGTTTCGCGTCAATACCCTGTCCGCGATCAACCTGACCCGGCTCGTGCTGCCGGGCATGATGATACGCCGCCAGGGGTTGATCATCAACGTCTCGTCGGTGGCCGGCAAGGTGGGGGTGCCCAGCGATACGGTGTATGCCGCGACCAAGTTTGCCATGAACGGTTTTGCCCAGGGGCTGCGTGCCGAAGTCGCCGCGTACAACATCAAGGTGCTGACCGTCTGCCCGTTCTTCACCAGTGGCACCGGCTTTGGCGAGAACGTGCCGGGCCGCACCAAACCGCCGCGCAACCCGCTGCGGCGCATGACGGCGCGCCAGGTGGCGGAACAAACGGTGGCGGCCGCGGCCGCTGGCCGGCACGAGCTCGTCTTTACGCGGCCGGCCCGCTTCGGTGTTTTTCTCAACCACGTCGCGCCGGGAGTGGTCGATTGGGCGCTGGCGCGTGTGGCGCGTGGGATGCGACGAGGGAAATGAGGACTTGGGGGTTAGGGGTTGGGGGTTAGGGGTTGGGGGTTAGGATTGACGACGATCCATGCCGGTGATAGAATGACGGTCACGTTGCCCAAGTACATGTTCACGTATTGGAGGCATAGGCCATGACGACTCAAACACCAGGGATCGCGCAGCCGTTCGCATCGACGCCAACACGCCCCAGGCGCAAGACAGCCGGGGTTCCGCCGTTGAACGCCGGGGATCGTTTGTCGCGCGCTGAGTTCGAGCGGCGCTACCAGGCGCATCCTGAGATCAACAAGGCCGAGCTCATCGAAGGAGTGGTCCACATGCCTACACCCGTGCACTTTGTCCAGCATAGCCAGCCCCACGTGGACATTATTGCCTGGCTTGGTCTGTATCGTGCAGCCACACCCGGCGTCGTGGGCGGTGACAATGCCACGGTACGGTTGGATTACGAGAACGTCGTACAGCCCGATGCGCTCCTGCGGCTGGAAC
>JAYRNS010000358.1:0-13439 GCA_041912075.1 Anaerolineae bacterium | reverse complement strand
CCCAAGACGTGAAACGTGAGGACGTGAAACGTGAGGGCGTGAAACGTGAGGACGTGAAACGTGAGGACGTGAAACGTGAGGACGTGAAACGTGAGGACGTGAAACGTGAGGACGTGAAACGTGAGGACGTGAAACGCCGAGAGCGCTCACGCCTCACGCTTCACGCTTCATCCCCTGTCCCTACTGCACTGGCCGTTCCGCCCAACGGCTGCGATCCATCCGTGCATCCAGCAGGTTCCGGCCATCACCGTAGAGACGGGCATAGTGCGCATAATGGGTCGTGATCAGGCTGAGATAGGCGCGGGGTTCGGTGAGGCTGACGGTTTCGTAGAACAAGTCCTCGTCGGACCCGCTGCGTTCGCGCCAGAAACGGGCATTGCTGGGACCGGCGTTGTAGCCCACCAGCGCCGTTGCCACGTTGCCATCAGCCGCGCGCAATCCCCGCATGATGTAGAACGTGCCAAACTTGATGCTGACCCACGGCCGGTACAAATCGCTGGTCGTATAATCGGGAAAATTCAGCTCACCCGCGATCCATTCGCCGGTCGTGGGAATGACCTGCATCAACCCGCGTGCGGAGGCCGTACTTTCGGCGCCCACCTCGAACAGGCTTTCCTGCCGGATCACCGCATCAATCAAAAGTGGATCGACACCAAAACGCTGTGCTTCTTCCTGCACCTGCGCGTCGAAGTAGCGCGGATAGGCCAGCTTCTGAACAAACACGGGGGCATGGGTGACCATCTTTTGCGGACTGAGCGCAATCAAGCGTGCCGCACTGATGATACTCAACCGGTAGGTGCCGGCCTCCTGAAACGCCAGGGCCAGCTGGTAGAGCGCCAGGGGATCGTTCCAGTAGCGCGTGCGGACTTTGTCCAGACTTTCCAGGGCCGGCCCGCGTAGGTGCAGTGCCAGGTAAGCCTGGCCACGCTGCCAGTCCGGGTCCTGGGCAATACGATCGTCGAGCGTGGACAGGTTGGCACGCTCCGACGGCAGCTCGACCCAGCTGCGCAGCCACGTCTCGGCGGTGGCCTGGCTGCCATCGTCGGCCAGCACCGGCGCCGGCGAATTGCCGCGCAGTGCCCGGGCACGCGCCGCCGCATAACTTTCGGGCCAGCGGGTCAGCAGTGTATCCCAGGCTGCATAGGCATCGCCCGTCTGCTGCTGCGCCAGCTGGCCTTTGCCCAACCACAGGTACAGCGCCGGTGCATCGGCAGACGAAGCATAATCACGCACACCGCGCTGCCAGAGCTCAACTGCCCGTGCCACATCACCCAGACGATAGCGGTTGATCCCTGCCCGCAGCAGTGCGCGTGCGGCCTGTTTGTGTTCGGGTGCCGTGTCGGCCAGGAGGACCTGGTGGTCGGCCGCCTCGGCGTACTGTTCCAGGCGTTCGAGCTGGACCGCCAGCTCGTAACGCACATCGCCGGCGAGTGGATGGTCGGGGTGCTGTGCCAAGAAGCTGCGCAGCGTCGCCACGGCTGCCGGCCGATCGCCGGCAAACCGCTGGGTCTCGGCCTTACCCAGCCAGGCGCCACCCCAGGCCGGGTCGTCGGGCAGGTCGTTGATCAACCGGTCCCACGTGGCCAGGGCACTGGGATAGTCCTCGGCACCCTGGTAGCTGCGGGCCAGGTTGGCCAGTGCCTCGCCCCGGCGGGCGTCTGGCTCGCCCTGCAAAAAGGTGTTGAAGGCATTGATGGCGGGTTGGTAGGCCCGATTGTGGTAATCGACCAGGCCGCGTGTGAACCAATCGACAGGCAGCTGGTTGTTGACGAGCTGGATCAGCGCCTGGTAGGCATAGTTGCTTTGTGGCGCAAGCGCCACCGCCGACCGCCAGTACGTCTCGGCCTGGGCGGCGCTGCCGGCATTCCAGGCCGCGTTGCCAGCCAGCTGGTTGATCTCGGCCTGATAACCGGCGTTTTGTGCTTCATCCAGAATAGCCTGGTACTGGGCCAGTGAAGCGGCGTGGTCACCCAGGGTGGTGGCGTAGGCCGCCCACTGCTCCCGGGCGCGCAGCGCAGTCACGCGATCGGGTGCGGCAGCCACGGCCGCGGCATAAGCCGCGTGGGCCGCGTCGGTTTCGCCGGCCGCCGCGTGCACCGCAGCCAGGCGCAGCTGCACCTCGTACGTCATGAGCGGTGAACCTGCCTGCAAATAGGCGCGGAACGCTGCCACCGCTTCCGGCCACTGGCCCAGACCGCGGTAAGCCTCACCCTGATGAAAACGGGCATCGGCGGCGCGCGGGTGTTCGGGCGCCCGGCGCAGGAACTCGGCAAAGGCGTCAAGGGCTTCGCGGTACAAGCCATCGGCCAGGTAAGTTTCGCCCAGATGAAAATACGCCTCCGGCAGCAGGGCCGCATCGCCCGGTTCCCTGAGGAACTGCTGCAGCTGCGTGCGGGCCGCGGCGTAGTTGCCCGCGGCCTGCAGCCTTTGGGCAGCCGCCAGGGCGCTCGCCGCGATGGGGATTGGCGGACCTTCAGCAGGCTGTGGCACCGCTGTCGGTTCGGATTCGGGTGTTGGCAGAGGGGGTTCCGCTGTCGGTGCTGGGGTCACCGCCGACGCCGGGTTTGCGGCCGGCACCACAGTGATGGCGACCGCCGGCACCGGTGTGACCGGCAGCGTCGGCACCGTCGCGGTTGTCGGAGTGGGTGATGGCGGCAGGCTGGTGACTAGCACCGCCGTGGTCGGAGGAAGCGTGGGCGATGCAGCCGGCTGCGGTGACGGTGTCTCGGCCTGGCAGGCAGTCAGCATGATCACCAGGGTGGCCAGCGGCAGCCAACAGCGGTGCGATCGGTTGCGAGTGGTCAACATCAATATCAATTCTCCTCAGTCAGCCGGGGGTGGCTATCCCTCTTCATCCTAAACGTGTGACGACCGTCAACGGTTCCGCGGCGGTGGCTTTGTACAGCCGCCGACGTAGTGGTATACTCTGTACGCCAGCCAACGGCTGGCCACACTGCGGGGAGATCTGCACCATTCCATGTTCGAGGTTGTCTTTCTAGGCACATCTGCGTCCGCCCCCTCGACTCAGCGCGGTCTGTCGTCGGCGGTGGTCATCCACGGCGAATATCGTTTTATGGTCGACTGCGGCGAGGGCACGCAGCGCCAGCTGCTGCGCAGTGGTCTTGGCTTCAAACGCCTGGACCGAATCTTGATTACACACGGGCACCTGGATCACATCCTCGGTCTTGGCGGGTTGGCTTCGACCCTGGGACGCTGGGAAACACTGGACCGGCTGGACATTTACGGCGGTGCGTCGGCTCTCAAACGCATCGAAGCGCTCCTGCGTGTTGTATTTGGCACAGCTCGCCTACCGTTGACTGTGACACTCAACCCATTGTTAACCGGTCCGTTTTTCGATGCGCGTGAATTCAGCGTCGGTGCCTTTCCTGTGGTACACCGCGGGCCTGATTGTTTCGGGTTTGTTTTTCAGGAGAAGGCACGACGACCATTTCTGGCCGACAAAGCGCTGGCCCTGGGTCTGCCGGCCGGCCCCATCCGCCGGCTGCTGGTCGCGGGCCAGGCGGTAACCCTGGACGATGGGCGCGTCATCGAGCCCGACGACGTGCTGGGGCCGGAAAGCGCCGGTGCCAGGCTGGTTTTCATCCACGACGTCAACCGGGTGGACGAGCTGGTGGAGACGGCGCAGGGCGCCGATGCCCTGGTTATCGAAGCGACCTACTGTGAATCGGAGGCTGACCTGGCGCGTGAATATGGGCATCTGACCGCCGCCAGTGCGGCCAGTCTGGCAGCCAGCGCAGGGGTCAAACAGCTCATCTTGACCCATCTATCGCGGCGTTATCATGCCCAGCAGGTGTTGGATGAGGCACGAGCCATTTTCCCCGTCACTGCCATCGCCAACGATTTCGATCGTTTCCGGATCGTCAAGGGAAAACCAGTCGAGCTGGTGCGGCAGGAGATGGACTGAGGCACCGACCCCGTCTAGAAACTTGTAAAATGCGTTGGCGTGTGCTATACTCGCCGGACGGGTAAAAAACCCGGAAAAAAACACGTGTCTTTACCCAGCCACACGGTTGGAAAGACGGCAGGCAGTGTGCCCGCAAGCCACGCCGGGTCTGCCTGCCGGATACGAGACACGGACGAGACAACAAATCAAAGGAGACTCATCAGTGGCAGTTATATCAATGAAGGCGCTCCTCGAAGCGGGCGTGCACTTTGGGCACCGCACCCGCCGTTGGAACCCCAAGATGAAGCCGTACATCTTCACCGAGCGCAACGGCATTCACATCATCGATCTCCAACAAACGCTCCATCGACTGGAAGAGGCCTATGCCCTGGTACGCGAAACGGTCAAGGACGGTGGCACCGTGCTGTTCGCTGGCACCAAAAAGCAGGCTCAGGAAACCATTCGCCAGGAAGCGGACCGCTGTGGCATGCCTTACGTCAACCAGCGCTGGCTGGGTGGCACGCTGACCAACTACCGGACCATCCGGCAGCGCATCGACTACATGACCAACCTGGAGCAGCGCAAGATCCGTGGCGAATTCGAGCGGCTGCCCAAGAAGGAAGTGCTCGATCTCGATCGCGAAATGATCAAGTTGGAACGGCGTATTGGTGGTCTGCGCAAAATGTACCGCCCGCCCGACATCCTGTTTGTGGCAGACACGCACCATGAAGAGCTGGCCGTCAAAGAAGCGCGCACCCTGAATATTCCCATCATCGCCATGGTGGATACCAATTCGGACCCTGACCCAATCGATTATCCGATTCCTTCCAATGACGATGCTATCCGCGCCATCAAGTTGATCGCGGGCAAAATTGCCGATGCCGTTATCGAGGGGCAGCATATGCGCGAGATCGTGGCCGCCGAAGAAGGCGCGGACATGAAACATGAAATGCTGGATGAGTACGACACCTTCGGCGTCGATGACGAGCCCATGGCCAGCGAGGCTCAAGGGCCGTCAGAGGCATTTGCGGTGGTCGAAGAAGACCTTTTTGACGAGAACGAAGACGATTTTAGCGATTTCGTGGATGACGAGGAGTAATTGTGGCTACGATTAGTATGGATCAAGTCAAACAGCTGCGGGCCGAGACGGGTGCCGGTGTGCTGGACTGCCGCAAGGCGCTCGAATCGACCAATGGTGACTTCGACAAAGCAGTCGCAATGCTGCGTGAGAAGGGGCTGGCGGCCGCGGCCAAAAAGGCTGACCGCGTGGCGCTCAACGGCATTATCGGGCACTACGTTCACACGGGGGCTCAGGTCGCATCCTTGATCGAAGTGAACTGTGAAACCGACTTCGTGGCGCGCACTGACCAGTTCCAGACCCTGGCGCGCGATCTGGCCATGCAGGTCGTGGCCGCACGACCGCTTTACGTCAGTCGTGAGGACGTGCCGGTCGAAGTCATCGATCAGCAGAAGAGCACCTATCGCACCGAGTTTCAGGATTCGAACAAGCCGGAGAACGTGATCGATCGCATCGTGGAAGGCAAACTGGAGAAATTCTTCCAGGAAGCGGTGCTGCTCGAACAGCCGTTCATCAAGGACGACAGTGTCATTGTCAAGGACCTGTTGACCCAGGCCATTGCCCGGCTGGGTGAAAACATCAAGGTACGGCGCTTCGCCTGTTACGAGCTTGGTAACTAACAGCATTTCCCCATGACGTCCACCCATGGCCGCTCCTGGGGAGCGACCATGGATCGCTCCTGCGGAGCGATCCATGGCTGTGGCTTTTTGACCAGAGCCGCAGCCAGGTCCTGTCCGAACCGGTGGTGCCGGAACAGGGTATGGGTTTGATAGCCTGATGACACGACGGCTGGGGACTGTATTCCCAGGGCCGGCACCCGTCTGACGCAAACATCGACGCAAAGGTTTGTGCCATGATCGAAGACGTATTGAAGGATGCTGAAGACCGCATGAAGAAAGCGGTCAAGGCATTGAGCGAGGATCTGCAAAGCATCCGCACCGGGCGTGCCTCACCAGCGCTGATCGAACATCTCAAGATCGAGTACTACGGCATGCCCACTCCGCTGCAGCAGCTGGCCGTGATCAACGTCCCAGAACCGCGCATCCTGGCGGTCAAGCCGTTCAACCCCGGCGACATTGGCACCATCGAACGTGCTATTCTCAAATCCGATCTCGGTCTCAACCCCTCGAACGATGGTAAGATCATCCGCCTCATCATTCCGCAGCTGACTGAAGAACGGCGCCGCGATTTGGTCAAGCATGTGACCAAACGTACCGAAGAGGGACGCGTGGCCATCCGTAACATCCGGCGCGACGCCATCGACGACATGCGCGAATGGGAGAAAGAGGGGGAGATCTCCGAGGACGATTTGCACACCGGGCAGGATAAGGTCCAGAAATTGACCGATCGCTACATCAAGCAGATCGAAGAAGTGGGTCAGAAAAAAGAAGCCGAAGTAATGGAAGTCTGACAGGAAGTGTCCGTACGTCCATGACCAGTCACCCGCAGGTTGTGCGTGTTCCCTACCATGTTGGCATCATTATGGATGGCAATGGCCGGTGGGCTCAGGCGAGGGGGTTACCCCGCCTGGCTGGCCACCGCGCGGGCGTTGGCAATATCCGCCCCATCCTCGAAGCCGCCGTGGAACACGGGATCAAGGTGCTGACGATTTATGCCTTTTCGACCGAAAATTGGTCGCGCCCGCGCGCAGAAGTCAGTGGCTTGATGAAAATCTTGGGGGATACGATCCGCCGCCAGTTGGGTGAGCTGCACGGGAATGGCGTGCAAATCCGCCACTCCGGTCGGCTCAGTGGGATCGACACCTCCTTGCAGCACAAGATTGTCGATGCCGTCGAGCTGACAAAACATAACGAGCGGATTATCCTCAACGTGGCTTTCAATTATGGTGGGCGGGCCGAAATCATCGATGCCGTACGCCATATCATCGAGGATGGCTTGAGTCCCGATACCGTGACCGAAGAGGTGTTTGCTCGTTACCTGTACACGGGAGGCTTACCCGACCCGGACCTGATCATCCGCACGGGGGGTGAGTACCGGCTGAGCAACTTTCTCATCTGGCAGGCGGCCTATGCCGAATATTACGCCACGCCCACCTATTGGCCCGATTTCGACAAAGAAGAACTGCTACAGGCGCTCATCACCTTCAACGAGCGTGAACGGCGCTTCGGTGGTGTCAAAGCGAGTTAGGACCTCCCTTCGTGCTGCGTGAACGCGTACTGAGCGCCATCGTCCTCATCCCGCCTGTCCTGCTGCTGACCTACTGGGGTGGTCTGTGGTTTCTGGGGCTCATCATGCTCGTGGGCGCATTGGCCGGCTGGGAGTTCTATGCGCTGGTGCGACGCAGCGGTCAGCTGCCGCTGCATTGGCTTGGCATCGTGGCCATCCTGGCCTGTGTGGCCAGCGCATACTGGCCCGGATCACCGGCGCTGCTGCCGGTCCTGACGGCTTTTATCCTCATCTCACTTATCCTGACGCTCTTTCGCCACGACACGGAACCAGCTGCCGGTTGGGCGTGGACAGTCGCGGGCGCTCTGTATCTGGGTGTGTTACTCAACCACTTCGTGGCCCTGCGTAACCTGCCGCAAGGGTTGGCCTGGCTGGCCGTGGCCGTTCTCTTGACCTGGACCAACGACTCGGCTGCTTATTTTGTCGGTCGTGCGGTCGGGCGTCACAAATTTTGGCCCCGCCACAGTCCCAAGAAGACCTGGGAAGGCGTCTTTGGTGGCCTCCTCTTTGCTGTGCTCGTCGGCGCGATCCTGGGTGCCCTATGGCTGGGGCTGCCGTGGTGGAACGGGGCCTTGCTGGGCGCCGCCATATCCGTCACGGGTCCCCTGGGTGACCTGGCCGAGTCGATGTTCAAGCGCCAGTTTGGGGCCAAAGATTCCGGCAACCTGATCCCCGGTCACGGCGGGGCCTGGGACCGTATCGACAGCCTGCTGTTTGTCGTTCCAACGGTCTTCTACTGGGCTGTGCTGTTTGGCGGGGCGTGAGGTGTGAGACACGAATGTGATTTTGTCTACTTGACGCCCCGCAGGAATAGTGTTATAATGCGCACACTGCTGGAGTACACCATTCGGTGGTGACTCTTCCCGATTGTGTCGTGGGCAAACCCTCTTCCACTACGATTGGCAGCCAACACCCTCACCTTGACGTGTCGTGTACGGTCATGATTTTCTCGTATGGGTTTGTTTCTTGAGGGTGCGATTCCCCGTTGGATGGGCTATCCCTGAACGTTTGTTGAGCCACCGGCCGACCAGAAACCTAGCTCTATCGCAAAAACGTCATTCAAACGATAATCAATTGTCTGTCCACTCACCGAACGTGATCCTGTAACCAGTATTGGAGCAGGGCTGTTTTTTCGGTATCTGGATGGCAGAAGACCAGGCACCTTCCCTGACGCGTGCCCTGCTCCGGTACCGGATAGTGCCCAATTCATCCGCTCTGACAGGCCCGCGCGAGACGTCGGTACCGATCAAACCCCGGTCTCACCCATATGAAAGCCGCCTGGTGTTTTGCCACATGCGGCCTCACATCCGGTAACATGACCGTCCATCGTATGGAGATTCCTACCGTGAATTTCGTAGATTTGGAAAACTCAACCCTTGACCAGCTGCAGGCCACGGCCCGTGATCTGCGCATCACCGGGCATTCGCGGCTCAAAAAGCACGACCTGATCATGCGTTTGTTGCGTGCCAATGCCGAGCAGCAGGGCTACATCTTTGGTGGCGGTGTCCTCGAGATTGTGCAAGACGGCATCGGTTTTCTGCGCTCCGACCACCTTCTGCCAGGACCGGAAGACGTCTACGTGTCGCAGTCGCAAATTCGTCGCTTCGGACTGCGCACGGGTGACCTGGTCGTAGGGCAGGTACGACCGCCCAAGGAAACCGAAAAATACTACGGTCTGCTCAAGGTCGAAGCCGTCAACGGCCTGGACCCGGAAGTGGCCAAACAGCGCCCGGTTTTCGAGCGCCTGACACCCATCTTTCCTGACCGGCACCTCGTCCTGGAAACCGAACCCAACGTGCTGGCCACCCGCCTGATCGACATGATCGCGCCGATTGGTCGTGGTCAACGCGGGCTAATCGTGTCACCACCCAAGGCCGGCAAAACCACCATCCTGAAACGCATCGCCAACGGTGTCACCACCAATCACCTGGACGTGCACCTGATGGTCGTCCTGATCGGCGAGCGCCCCGAAGAAGTGACCGACATGGACCGTTCGGTCCAGGCTGAAGTGATCAGCTCCACCTTCGACGAGCCAGTGACCAACCACGTGCGCGTGGCTGAAATGGCGCTGGAGCGTGCCAAACGCCTGGTGGAAGGTAAGCGCGACGTGGTCATCCTGCTGGATTCGATCACCCGCCTGTCGCGCGCCTACAACCTGACCGTACCCCCCAGCGGACGCACGCTGTCCGGTGGCATCGATCCGGCTGCCCTGTATCCACCCAAACACTTTTTTGGCGCCGCACGTACGATCGAAGAGGGTGGCAGCCTGACGATCATCGCGACCTGTCTGGTCGATACCGGCTCACGCATGGACGATGTCATCTACGAGGAGTTCAAAGGCACGGGCAACATGGAGCTCATGCTGTCACGCCGCCTGGCCGAGCGACGCGTTTTTCCGGCCTTCGACATCGAACGTTCGGGCACGCGACGTGAAGAGCTCCTGTTGGATCCTGAGACGTTGGCCCGTGTATGGACGATGCGGCGCATGATCGATGCGATCGGTGGCGGCCCCGATGCACTCATTCCGTTGCTCGAACGTGTGGCCAAAACACGTTCCAACAAAGAGTTTCTAGCCACCCTTCACAGAGAATCGCTGTAACCCAACGCGCGAGATGAATTTCTTCATATACGCGCGCTGCGTAGATGAAGATTTGTTCATACGCGCAGCCGATTTGCATGATCGGTGCGACGCGGTTATAATCGTAACTGTGACGTCGAGACTATTTTCGCCCGCGCTCAATTGAATAGATTCTGATTCGACATCTCCGTCCCCCCAGCAATCATCCACGGTTCGTTCGAATTCACCATGGGTGGAGATGGGAGAAAGATGCCACATTCATCAGATCGTGCAACCTTTGATCAGGAGACAGATTCCGTTTTGAGCGAAGCAGAAGATGACGAAAGCGTGCCACAACGACTCTGGCACATCGCCCGTTCGTATGTAGGTCACTCACACGATGGAACGTCCCCCGTACGCCTGGCTTCTCATGGTGCTGTACTGCTGGTCGCGTTGATTGTTCTGGCGCTCAGCCAGGTCAAGCTGCCCAGTTGGGATATACAGCGGGCAGCACCCCAACCCGTCGCCCAAACCGTCGTCGATACGCCGGAGGACTTCGCACGGGGGGGTAATAACCTGTTTGGCCGGGATACCCTGATCCGCAATGCCGTTCCCCTTACCGAAATCCCGGATCGTCCGCGCCTGGACGTCATCACCTACACAGTCCAGCTGGGCGACACGGTGTACGACCTGGCACAGCGGTTCCAGATTACCCCGGAAACCATCATGTGGGCGAATGGCCGGCTCGAAGACAACCCCGACTTGCTGCGCCTTGGCCAACCGTTGACCATTCTGCCGATCACCGGTGTCTATCACAAGGTCGCCAAGGGCGACACGATCGCCAGCCTGGCGAAAAAATACAAAGTGCCGGCCAGTACGATCGTGAGCTATGCCTGGAATCAATTGACCGATGTCAACCAACCCCTGGCAATCGGACGCATGATGATCGTGCCAGGTGGCGAAAAGCCTTATGTCGCCAAGAGTGTGGCCGCCTACTCGGTCAAGGCCCCGGCCGGTGCTCGCAAGGGTACCGGGGCGTTGGCGTGGCCAACGACAGGCAAACTCACCCAGAAATACTGGAGCCGCCATCCTGGGATCGACATTGCCGCACGCAAAGGCACCGTCGTGCGGGCTGCCGACAGCGGTTTTGTGGTCGCCGCGGGTTGGAGCCCGGTCGGTTACGGTTATCACATCGTGGTCGACCATGGTAATGGCATCCAAACTCTCAACGCACATCTCAGTCGTTTTGCGGTGCGGGCGGGAGACACAGTCAGTCGTGGACAACTCATTGGCTACGTGGGCAGTACCGGCAATTCGACCGGCCCACACCTGCACTTCGAGGTGCGCGTGCGCGGCGCCCATCGTAACCCCTTGGGCATGTTGCCCTGAGCACGTTGACCGGCACCACCACGCGGGGCACCTGACCTGCTCGCCGCTGGATAGGTCAAAAACGGGGGGAACGCACGTCGTTGTGCGTTCCCCCCGTTTTTGCCAGACCGGTTGGCGAGCCACACCGCAGGGCTGACTGGTTGGCTGGCTCAGGCACAGATCACCCAGGGGGCCCATTGGCGACCTGCACCGTCACACGAACCTCCGCCGAGCTTCCGTCCGTGCGCCAGCCCAGCAAACGAATGGTGTAGGTGTCATCGACCAACCCGGCAGTCGACCACAGCGCCAGTACGTCGCTCACCGGGACGGCCACAGTGACTCCCTGCACGACCGTGACCCATTCGGCTGGCGACGACCCCACGCCAAAATCCAAATCGTAACTGGCAAACTCGCTGCCCGCGGCCACGCCTGTAATCAGGACGTCACCGCCTACAGTTTGTCCACTCTGTGGGCTGTCAAGCTGAAGAATCAGCGTTTGACCCGGCTCCGGCGTTGCTGTCGCCGGCGGTGTCGGCGTCTCGCTGGGCAACGGTGTGGGTGTCTCGGTTGGCAACGGGGTTGGGGGTGCTCCCGTCGGTGTGGGCGTTGCTGTCGTTGATGGCGCGATGGTCGGTGTGGGTGTTGCACCGGCCGTCGGGAACACCGTGGGGGTTACCGACGGCACAACCGGTTCGACACGGACGTGCACCCGCGCCGCTGCCTCATGCCCGCTGCGATCCCACGCCCGCACCCGCAGGGTATAGCCGCCAGCCGGCAGACCATTCGTGTCCCAGCCCGCCAACGTCCCGCCATCCACCGGGGTGTAGATCGGCCCGGCTACATTGCCCCACCCCTGTGGATCGTCCCCCTCACCATACTCTACCAGATAATGATCGAAATTGAAGACCTGCACCTTACCCACCACGTCGACCACACCACTCACCGTGGCGCCATCGCCGGGCTGCCAAATGGCCACTTCGGGTGCCTGGCAGTTGACGGCAATCTCGGTGGGTGGCTGGGGAATACCGTGATCGATCGCCCACTGGCGGCCCTCCGGCGGATACACCGTGTATTCTCGCTGCTCGACCAGTGTATCCGGGCACTCCGGCGGCGCCAGATACTCGGCATCACCCACACGGAAGATACGCACCCGGCGGTGAATGTCGTGCTCTGCGCCCAAAGGCCCGCGCCCGTCGACGAATACCTCGGAACGGCGTGCCGGGCACAGCTCACCCGGTACTGTACCCGAATCGGCGCATACTTCGATCAGGTTGACGCCCGGTGGCACCGGAAACGCAACCGCCGGCGTATCCTGCAAGGCGGCGGTCATCACCCCATTCCAAATCGGACCCGCGCCGGCCACGCCGCTGACGCCGCGCATCGGGCTGCCATCACTGTTGCCCACCCACGTGCCTACCACCAGATCGGGCGTATAACCAATCGTCCAGTTGTCACGAAAATCGTTGGTCGTGCCAGTTTTGACTGCCGCCGGGCGATCACCCGGCAGACGCAGAGGACTGTTGGGACCAAAGGCCGGTGTGCGGGCAGCATTATCGGACAGGATCGATGTCACCAGGTAGGCAAAGGCCGGTTGTACAGCCTGCCGCCCCGGTGTTGGCGTGATCATGGCCGCACTACGATCACGCTGCACAGCTTCCTGGCAGGCGGGAATCGTCAGCTGGTCTTCGGGTACACTGTAACCGAGAAGTTTACCCTCTTGTGTCAGCACGCACTGAATGGCAACCGGCGGCAGATACACGCCCTGGTTGGCCAGGGCGCCATAGGCATCCGTCAATTCGAGCAGCGTCACTTCGCCGCCGCCCAAGGTCAACGACAACCCATAGTCGGGCCGCGTCAACGTGGTGATGCCCAACCGCCGGGCCATGTCGATGAGACGTGTAAGGGTGATGTGCTCCAGCGTCTTGACCGCAGGAATATTGTAGGAATTGGCCAGGGCTGACCGGACCGTCACCAGGCCGTGTTCTTTGTCGTCATAGTTCTTGGGTACGTACGGCGGCCGGCCGGCACCATCGGGGAATTCAGTACGAACATCGAGGATTGTCGTACCCGGTGTCCACCAGTCCTGGTCCATCTCGAAAGCCGCCAGGTAAGTCAGCGGTTTGATGGCCGAGCCAGGCTGGCGGGGACTGGTGGTGACATTGACCTGCCCGGCGATTTCGGTCGCATTGAAGTCGACACTGCCCAACATAGCCAGGATCTCACCGGTCTGCGGACGCAGGGCCACGAGGGCAGCATTGGTCACATGCTGCGCGGCCGGTAAACGAGCGACGTGGCTGCGCGCCGTGTCCTCGGCAATGGTCGGCAGCTGGCGATCGAGCGTCGTG
>JAYRNS010000357.1:0-6973 GCA_041912075.1 Anaerolineae bacterium | reverse complement strand
GCGATCAGCACCAGCGCCGGCACACGCACCGCTGTCAGCACGCGTGTGCGCACCAGGTAGGCCACCGCGTAGGCCGCCATCAAGGCCAACAGCACCCAGCCCTGGTAATAGAACTTGAACACCGTGTTCATGCGGGTGCCAAAGTTGTCACGCAGATAGACAAACTCCGGGCCAAACGTCAGCAGCAGCGCCACCAGTGCCAGCAGCAGCGCAAACACCAGCCCACCGTGGCGCGTTTCCACCGCATGGCTGGCCGGTACCTGATCGTCGCCGGCCGCGGGCGCCGGCCGGCGCAGGCTGGTCAGCACCAGCCCAATGACCCAGGCGATCAAGGCTGCCAGCAGCAGGAACGTCCAGGGGTTGGACAGGCGCACCCGGCCGACGTACGCCAGCAGAGCGCCCATCGTGGGGCTGCCCAATGCCGCGCTGATCGCCGGGTTGTTGAGGTAACCGGCAATGAACCCCTGTCCTTCAGCCGTCAGTCCGATGAGCAGCAGCAGCACGAGCAGCACAAGCACTGGCAGGCCAATGGTCCAGGGCAGCCAGCCCAGGGTGCTGCGCAGCACACGCCGGCCACCGGTCTCAGCCGACGCCACCAGGAGCAGCGCCACCAGGGCCACCAGGAAGGGTGCAAACATCAACACGTACTGGACGAGGCGTGTAGGAAACACCAGGTTGGGCAGGATACCGCCGGCCTGCGATTGAAACCCGATGTAGAATGGTACGTAACACAGAATCCCCAGCAGCCCCAGACCCCCGCCGAGCACCAGGCTGCGGCCAACCACCTGACGATCCACACCGCCGCGGTTGATGGCGAGCGCCGCGCCATAAGCCAGCATCGTCAGGGCCAGATAGATGGGGAAGTCCCAGGTGTTGAGAAAACTCAAACCACCCAGCACGATGGCGTAGAGCGCAAATCCGAGCATGCCAAGTGGGAAACCAGCGAACAGCCAGGTCCGCAGCTGGCGCAGCGGGGTGGTGTCCGGTTCGGCAGTCAACGCGGCCAGCAGCAGGTTGAGCGCCAGACCGATCGCCAGGATGACAAAGGGCAGCGCCAGCACGTGCGGGTGCATATCGCCGAGAATGAAGCTAAAATTTGGAAACTCGTCGATCACTTCCACGGTCTGGCCGGCCGGGTCGCGGTCGTGGATGACGCGCGAGGCGTGCCACCACCACCAGTTATCGCCGATGTACCACGAACCACTCGGCGGTGTATCGGTCAGCTCTTTGATATCGAGCGCAGCGATCGCGGTCGACGGCACCACGCGGTTGTGATAAACGTACTCGACCGCACCGACCTGGTTGCCCAGTATGACCACGAACACGGCTGCCAGCAGCCCCACCACAAGCCCCTGCCGATATGTCGCCAGGGGATGGGTCTTCGCCAGGTTGTAGCCGACGCTAAAGGCGGCAGTGACGACCAGGGCAAACCAGGCGGCCAGACCGGTGTTGAACGCAAATGCCGCCGGCACACCGGTGATTTGTGTGAGCACGGCCAGCATGACGTAACCGAAATAGTAGTAGCTGATGCCATAACCCGACAGCCAGGGGTCCATCGGTGGAAAACGTTCGCTGCGCAGCACCCCATTGAGAAAGGCCAGCTCCATGGGCTTTTCGGTGCCCGAGATGGCCGGATCGAACGCCCGGAAATAGGCCCAACCGAGCAGCGCCACGAGAAAGAGCAGCTCGGTCGCCACCACGAGAGACAGGTGCTGGCGCAGCCACTGCCACAACGACGGCCCGGTTCGGTCGCGCCAGCTGACCCAGAGCGATAGGCCGGCCACCACCAGAAGTGACAGCAGCACACCGCCGGCGCTGTTGCGCAAGAAACCAAAACTGGCACCCAGCCACAGCCCAAACGTCACCAGCAGCAGACCCAAGGGCTTGGCCAGGGCATAGCCGCGGTCGGGCAGCCAGCGCAGCAAACGCCCGGACAGCGGCAGGGCTGCCAGGGCAAACAGTTGAATCGTGAGCCAGAACAAAAACACGGGAAGAATTGATTGCATGATCTATTGCATCGATGCCGCGATGTGCATCATGTCGTCGGGAGCCAGGGTCTGGCTCAACAATTCGAACATTACGTCACCTTCCTGCCAGACCAGCTCACGCACCGGCGCACTGGCTGGCTCACGGTGGACAACCATCAGCGCCGGATGACCATTCATGTCCACGGCATGCGAGTCTGCGACCTCGTCGGCGGCAAAGCGCATATTTTTGATACCGCCCTGCTCGTCCAGCGCCATGCCAAACTGGCGGATGGTCAGGTCGTGCTGCATCCCCTCACCGTGGGGGCTGCGGTAGTCCAGCTCAATGTAGAACGGTGTCGGAAACCAGACTGGCATGCCCTGGTAGGAGATAGCCGCCACCGCATGCAGCGCATATTCCGCCGGCATCGTTTGCGGGGCCATCACTGGGAAGCTGACGCGCTGGCGGGCGGCGTTCAAATCGGCCAACGATTCACGATACGCGGTCGTAAAGCGCGGACCGGCTGGCAGCGAGTCCGGGGTGACACTGACGTCGACATCCCCCAGGTTGAGCCGGGCGTAGAGCGAGGCCAGGGCACCGCGACCTGGACCGAGAGCAGTGACGAGGACCAGTACGGCAACCGCCGCCAGGGCGCCAACGGCTGGCCACAACCGCCGGCGAGGCCACGTCCAGCGTGGCGCCGCAGCTTCCTGGCCCAAGCGGTCGACACGGCGCTGCAGCCCCAGCGAAGGCGGCGCCATCACCTGGGCCAGGTCGGTAATGCGCTGGGCCACGGCCAGGAGCTCGATCGTGTCACCATCGCCGGCCGTGGTTGGTGAAACTGCCGGGCTGGTGGGATGCACCAACGCAGCCTCCAGGGCCTCGGCCCGCAGCCAGTCTCCTTCGCTGATCGGTTCGTCGAACGGTCTCGTCTGTAACACGCTGCTTCCTCAGGGTTTTAAGTCGGCACGCAGTCTTTGCAGTGCACGGAACACAATGACCCCCACATTGCTCGGGCTCAGGCCAACGGCCTCGGCAATCTGGACATTGCTCAAACCAGCCACGAATTTGAGCTCGATGATCTCCTGTTCGCGCGCTGGCAGCTGCCGCAGGGCCTGCACGACCATTTGCCACTGCTGGTGCTGCTGCACCATCTCCTCCGGCCGCAGACCGCTGGCCGGCAGCGTCAGCAGCAGGTCAAAATCGTCCATCTGGGTCAAGGCTGGACGTCGCCGGCGAAAGTGCTGCGCCAGCTCGTTGTGTGCAATGCGAAACAACCAGCCCGGAAACGCATCCGCTACGCGCAGCTGGTGCCGTTTGGCAAAGGCCTGGGTAAAAGTGGCCGCGGTCAACTCTTCAGCCAGACCCTCATCACCCGTACGCAGGCGCAGGTAGTTGAGCACCCGCGGCAGGTATTCTCGATACAGCGCGCTAAACTGCTCATTGTCAAGCATTGGCGGAACAATGGCTGTGAATAAGATGCATGGTGTGCGGAGTCATTACGGGGAGTACGGAGTATGGAGTACGGAGTAAGGTCCCCATCTTCCAACCCCTGATCCCCAAACCCTAACCCCCAACCCCTGGCCCCTAACCCCCAGGCTCCGGTCGCTCATAGATCACGACTTCCGGGTTGCGATACACCTCCTGCAGCAGGCCTTGCTGGGCCATTTGATCGAACTTGGCGATACCTTCGGGCGGGTAGACGGTGCGCTCGAGGCGGCCGAGGTAAATGTAGCGTACGTTGAGTTGGTCCAGCAGCTGTTGGGTGCGTGCGATGTCGGACGTGCTGAACAACTCACGCGCCTGGGCATCGCGCGCGCCAACCTGCTCGCCGTAGCGTTGTTCGCTTTGATGGGCACCCAATAACCCAGGAAGGCCGGTAAAGCTGGCCACGCGCATGCCGCCCTCGCGATAGTAGTCGATACGGCCTTCGGCTACTACCGGGTTGCCGCGCACGTGGGTCAGCAGCCATTGGATTGCGTCGTAATCGTACTTGAGTTCGATCGTGTTGGAGGCATCGGGCCAGGTATAGCTGCCCACCTGCATGAAGGCCATACCGTCGAGGGTGCCAATCGCCGGACGCGCACCGGGGAAACGGTCCGCCACCCGCTGCGGGGTACCCAACACCGTAAACGCCAGCACGGAGACGGTTAGCACAACGAACGCGACGTTCCAGACCAGGCGCCAGGACCGGTTGAACCGTTCCTGCACCGCCTGCCACACCAACGGCAGACTGGCGGCCGCCCCCAGGGCCAGCAGCACCCACACCTGGATGTAAAACTTGAACAGGGTGTTCATACGGTAATAATCGCCGACTTGACCCGAACCTGGACCACAACCGCAGAGGAAATCCTTGAGAAAAACGAACTCCACACCCAACAGGACCAGCAGACCAGCGAAGACCAGCAGCAGCGCAAACGTGCGGCCGGCCGGCACGTCGCGCCGGAACAACAGCAGCCCCGTCACAGTGACTGGCAGCAGCAGGACTGCGGGCACCCAGTAGCCCAGAATGGCGAGAACAATGGCTAAAAGCAGTGCGAACAGCAGCAGAATTCGACCGGCCTGGAAGATCGGCTGTGGTTGTGTCACCATTGTCCGGTGCAGTACCGCCACGCGCGGCGCCGTATCCCAGCGCTCGACCAGCAGACGCAGCCAGCGCACCACGGCCGGGGCGCGCCGGTCAGGTTGATCCTGCCGGTTGTGGCTGCGCAGCTCGACGACGATAGCAGTGAACACCAGGAACAGGAAAAACCCCCAGATCAGAAGCCACTGGTTGAGCTGTGTCTTGCCCTGAACCAGACCAACACCGCTGCTGCCCACGGCGGCGTAGTTCTGGAAAAAGGGCAGGTAAAGGAGATAGGACAGCGCCGCGACGACCACGGCAAACAGGCCAATCGGCAGCCAGCGCAGGCGACCCGCATGCCGGTAGTCACCCACGATGAAGGCCAATACGACGATCCCCAGGTAGGTCGGCAAATCCCACGTGTTGATCGCTGCCAGGGCACCCAGGGTCAGCGGGATGAACAGGAAACGGACCACCCGGACCACGCGACCCTCGTCCACCGCAGTGTCGGCACCAGCCAGCAGATTGAAGGCAACGGCCAGGAACAGGATGGTGAACGGCATGCCCATCATGTGTGGGTGCAGATCGGCAAACAGGAAACTCCAGTAGGGAAACTCGTTGATCGTGAATGGCAGCACCCGGCTGGGTGCCCACCAGTCGAACGGCGCCAGCGTGCTGCCCGTGGTCACCAGGTGCTGCACACCGGACACGGCGCGCACCAGGCTTTGCAGACCGGGGATCTGGCTTTGGAACTGGGTGGTGCTCTGTTCGCCCAGCCGCCGCATGACCTGGCCCATGGCGTCGAGGTTGCCGATGACGGCCACAAACAGGCCGGCGATGAGGCCGGCACCTATCCCGGGCGCCCAACGCGTCACCCGGCCGGGGGTTTCGCCGTCAGCCCCACTGCGCGGCGCGGGCACCAGGTTGTACACCAGGGAGAAGGCACCACTAACAGTGGCGGCAAACAGCGTCGGCACCGCCAGGTTGAAAGCGACCGAGGCGGTAATACCGGTCAGTTTGATCAGCAGGCTGACCAGGAAGTAGCCGTAGTAATAATAGTTGATGATCCCGCCGGCATAGTAGGGATCGAACGGCGGCATCCAGGTGCTGCGTGTGGTGGCGTTGAGGAAGGCGAATTCCATGAACTTCTCGCCACCCTGCCAGGGCTGCCACAAATCGGGGTTGAGTATGCGGATCAGCACGAAGGCCAGAAAAGCCCCCCCGAAAACCGCTTCGGTCACCAGGACGAGCCCGCGGTGTGTGCGCCAAAATTCGCGCATCGCCATGCGCTGGCGCCGCCACAGCCACAGGGAAAGTACGGCCACCGCCGCCAGGGCCAAACCGATCGTCAGGAGGTTGTTGCCCACCACTGGCAGGTGCAGGCTGGCGGTGATCCACACCAGCCAACCGGTCACCAGCCAACCCACCAGGCGGGCGAAGGGCCAGCCGCGGTCACGCAGCCGGCTGAACATGGTGAAGGTTAGCGGCCAGGCGACAATCTGCAGGAGCAGGAGCGCCAGCCACCACACAATGACCGCCAGGATCGGAGAACTCGCGGCCAGCTTGTTCCACCCCAGGTCGTACGGCGCCGGCAGCTCCTCGGTTGGCCGGTCGAGCAGCAGCGTTTTGCTGCGTTCAGCGGGCTGGGCGGCTGGCGGTGACGATTCTCCGTCACCCAGGAAGGGCAGGCTGTTTAGCAGACCGTCCAATGGACCGGGTTCACCGACGTAACCCGGTTTGGCGCCTTCCCAGGTTCCACCCAACAGCTGATCCCACTCGGCATCGCTGAGCTGGCGTACTTTTTTGAAGACGATGGGCTTGGGGTGGTCGTAGACGGTGAAACTCTCGTCGGCATTGTCGTCGACGAATTCCCAAGGACCCAGGCGCGGTCGTGAGGCAAACTCGGCCACCTTCTCGAACCCCAGCTGGCCGTCGAACAGCAGCTGGTAATACTTCGTGGTCATCGGGTAACGTTCGGGCAGGCGCGGGATCGACCGGTAGAGACGGTTGGTGGCCAGGATGATGTAGTCGGCTTCGCCCAGCATCTGTTTGAGCGTTTCGAACTTGGCGGGGGTGTCCTCTTCGTAGTTGGGGACGTCGGTTACCCGGTAGGCGTGTGCGCCACGGAAGGAGCCGGGGGGTGTCTGCAGATCCTTGGGTAGGGTGTCGTCCCAGTGCTCGCCGGCGATGACGCTGCCGTCGGGCACGTTTTCGTAGATCCACTGCGAAGCCGTGACCCAGGTGTGTTCGTGGCCATACACGCCGGCGACGAAGGCCACAGCCCAGAAGGCCGTGCTGGCGAGCACGACGAGCGCCAGGATGGGTCCCAGCCACGCCCAGACCGGTCGTCGCCGCGGCATCTCCGGGTGTCGCACCGGTGCGCGGGCCGCCGTCACGTCCGCACCTGGGGGTGCGGACTCCACAGATGATGATGTTCCGGCCGTG
>JAYRNS010000356.1:0-7278 GCA_041912075.1 Anaerolineae bacterium | reverse complement strand
CGGGCGGGGTGACCCCGTACGGGCGGGGTGACCCCGTACGGGCGGGGTGACCCCGTACGGGCGGGGTGACCCCGTACGGGCGGGGTGACCCCGCCCCTACACCCAAAAGGTTCCATCGGGACCGACCTCTTTCTTCCAAATCGGAGCAATCGCCTTGAGACGGTCGATGGCGTAATGACAGGCGTCGAAGGTGTCGGCGCGGTGGGCAGCGGCGATCGCGATGACCACACTGGCCTCGCCAACGTTCATACGCCCCGTGCGGTGCACGATGGCGATCGAGGATATGTCCGGCCAGCGCTGGCGCACCTCATCGGCGATCTGGGCAAACACGGCTTCGGCCATTTCGGGGTAGGTTTCGTATTCCAGGTAATCGGTGGTCAGCGCGCCGGTTTCACCGCGCACCACGCCAGCAAACACCGTGATAGCACCGTGGGTGGGCGCGCGGACGCGACTGGCTACGTCATCCAGCGAAATCGGCCCATCGGTCATCTCGAACAAACGGGTCGTCTCTTGCCCACCGCTGACCGGGGGCAGCAAAGCCAGCTCGTCACCCTCGCGCAGACCCGTATTGGGTTCGACGTAGCGACGGTTGATGGCCACCGCGACAGGCGTACCCTGGCTGGCAGGACGCAGCTGACCATCGAGCGCCGCCAGGGCATCGGCCACGGTCGCACCGTCGGGCAGTGTGAGGTCGATCGTGGTCCGGCCCGCGGCCTCACGCAGCGAGGCAAAGAGCTTGACGCGAATGTTCATTTGTTTACACGCTCCCAGGTCCCACTCTTGCCCCCGCGTTTGGTCAGCAGCCGGATGTCGCCGATCGTCATATCCTTTTCGACCGCTTTGGCCATGTCATAGATTGTCAACGCCGCCACGCTGACGGCGGTAAGGGCTTCCATTTCGACACCAGTCTGTCCCTGGCAGCGCACCGTCGCTTCGATACACACCCGACTGCCGGCCTCGTCGAACGCAAACTCCAGACCCACATACGAGAGTGCCAGCGGGTGGCACAGCGGAATCAGCTCGGCCGTGCGTTTGGCGGCCATGATGCCGGCAATGCGCGCCGTACCCAGCACGTCTCCTTTTGGCAGATCGCCGGCCCGCAGCAGCTGCAAGGTTGCCGGTGCCATCCGTACCTCACCGGCGGCCGTGGCCTCGCGCACCGTCTCGTCTTTGGCGCCGACGTCCACCATGTGCGCAGCACCCTGTTCATCCACGTGCGACAGGCGCGGTGAGTCGGCCATGCTCAAGGAGCCTGGGTACCGCCGGGTAACACCGGAGGTGCGGTCTTGGTTTTGCCTTCTGACAAACCAGACGTCCGCCGCCGGCCCAGTGCCAACTTCGGTTTGGGCAGCTTTTGTGACGTCTGCGCCAGGCGGCTGAGTGCCTGGCTGCCAAAGGCTTTGCCCTGCACCAGTGCACGGTGGTAGGCGGCATTCAAATCTTCGCGCTCGAGCTTGCGCCCGTGCGCCAGCCAACGCTGGACAGCTTCACCCGTGACGTAGGTGCCCGCATAAGCCACACCTATCTGCGTGACCGGCCCAATGAACGGCACAAAGCCCACGAGCAGGCGTGCCACCTGCCGCCAGACGAAACCGCCGCCGACGACGCCGGCCAACTCAGCCAGCACCTTCTGCACTTCGGGTGGGTATCCGTACATCAGGGCCAGTTTGTAGGTCATGATGGCCTGGTTCTTGGTCAAGATCACCACGTCGGCCACATTCAGCGGGATCGAGAGCACCGGTATGAAGGCAGCCGCGGCGGTGGTGGCAACGTAGACCGCATTGTTTTGTGAGGCGTTGATGACCAGGCGCTCCGCCAGGCTGTGACGCAGACCGGGGAAGTGACGCGCAAACGCGGTCCACTGCTCGGCGTCTAACACGGCGGCGACCTCGGTGGCCACCTGGGTGCCGGTGGCAGTCAGGTCTGCCAGGTCGACCCAGATGGTGCGCACACCCGGCCATTCGGTCGCCGCGCCCTTTGGCAACACCACCACGGTGGGCACAGCATTGCCGCGCAGGCGATCGACCAGCTCCTGCTCGGCCAGACGCAGGTTCTCCTCGAAAGTGGGCAAAAAGACGACCAGTTCGGCCTTGGGCAGCGGCTCCAACTGGTCGGGGCCGGCCGGCCAGTTGATCACCGTCAAACCAGACACGGGCAGCAGCTCGCCGGGCCCGGTCTGCAGCGCCGTGACCAGCCGGGCGCGCGTCGGGCCATACGGTCCCAGGACCACCACGCGCGGCGGTGTTTCGGCCTTACGGCGGATGTCACTGACATCGATCTCCGCCAGCTGGCCCAGTACACCCTGACGATCAAACACACCTGCCATGTATTACCTCGCATTGCCTGCGATAGGGGCGCCCGCACGCGGCCGTGCAGACTGCTCTACCACAGGTGGGGCGCACAAACCCTCATCCATAGCGAACCATGATACATCAAATCGCAGCCAGCAGAAGGGCAGACACTGCGCTGCCCGCAGTTGCAGTCCCCGTGCCAGGTGGCAGCTCGAGCAGCGCGTTGGCACCCACCAGCGACAGCAGACGACCCGAACTTTGTGACCCGGTAGTCACGGCGTGCAGCAGCCCGTCCGCCCGACGCACCGTCGCACGGACGTACTCCCAACGCTGTGGATCGTGATGCACGTCATGATCCACGTGCACTGTCACCCGCGGGCGCGCCCATGCCTGGTCACCCTGCATCCGGCGCAGGGCCGGGCGGACGAACAGCTCGAAACTCACCAGCGAAGAGACAGGGAATCCGGGCAGGGCAAACACCGGTTTGCCGGCGATCGTGGCAAAGGTCAACGGTTTGCCGGGTTTCATGTTGACCCGCCCGAAATGCACGCTTCCCTGCATCTCCAGCAAGGGTTTGAGCAGGTCGAGTTGACCCATCGAAACGCCACCCGACGTCACCAGCGCATCGGCGATTTGCAGACCGGCGGTGACCTTGTCGGCCAGTTCACCGGGACGATCCCGTGCCACACCCAGGTCGATCGCCTCGCCGCCGGCTTCGTGCACCGCGGCCATCAGGCTGAAACGGTTGCTGTCGCGAATCTGTCCCGGCCCAACCGCCTCGCCCGGTTCACACAGCTCATCACCCGTCGACAGCACGGCAACCCGCGGTGCGGGGTAGACCAATGCACCGGCATACCCCAGGCTGGCCAGCAGTCCGATTTCGGCCGGCCCCATGCGTTGACGGGCGCGCAGGGCCAGCTGGCCTATCGCCAGATCACTGCCAACCGGGCGCACGTCCGCCCCCGGGGTGACGGCAGTTTGAATATGCACCAGATCGTCGCGTACCGTGGTCTGTTCGACCATCACCACGGCATCGGCACCGGCGGGCAGTGGCGCACCGGTGGTGATGGTGACCACCGTGCCGGGCACAACCACCACGTCTGCTACATAACCCGCCATTTGCTCGCCCACTACGCGACGCCACCCCGCACCGTCGGCGGCCACGACGGCATATCCATCTTTGGCTGCCGCGGCAAAGGGTGGGATCGCTTCGTGAGCTGCGATGTCTTCGGCCAGAATCCGGCCAGGCAGGTCGGTCAACAGGCGGCGTACCGCATCCAGTGGTGGCGCATGCGCCAGCACGACCCGCAGTGCCGCATCGACCGAGAGCATCGGGTAAGGTGATTCAGGCACCGGTCACGATTCCATCATGCAGCAGACTCGAGTGCTTCGCCGTCGCTCCCCCAGTGGACCGGCTGGTCGGTTTGGGTCAGCAGCAGCGGACGTGTGCGGCGCTGGATCGTATCGGCGCTGATGACGCATCTGACGACGTCGCTGCGCGACGGCAGCTCGTACATCACGTCGAGCAGTACGTCTTCGATGATCCCGCGCAGCGCACGTGCACCCATTTTGTGTTTGAGCGCTTCGGTGGCCACGGCCTGCAGGGCGTCTTGGGTGAAAACCAGCTCGACACTGTCCAGCGAGAGCAGGTGCTGGAATTGGCGTACCAGGGCGTTTTTGGGTTCGGTCAAGATCGCAATCATCGCCGCTTCGTCCAGCGGCTCCAGGCTGGCCACGACGGGCAGGCGGCCGACGAATTCCGGGATCAGACCGTAGCGCATGAGGTCGTCGGGGATGACCTGGCGCAGCAGCCGCACGCGTGCCTGTTCGCGTTTCAGGCTCGAATCACCCGCGCGGCCGGTGAAACCGAGCTGGCCTTTGACCCCCACACGCTCGCCCACGACCTTTTCCAGATCGTTGAATGCACCACCGCAGATAAACAAGATGTTGCGTGTATCGAGTTGGACGAACTCCTGGTTGGGGTGTTTACGCCCGCCGCGCGGCGGCACATTGGCCGTCGTGCCCTCGATGATCTTGAGCAGGGCCTGCTGCACCCCTTCACCAGAAACGTCGCGTGTGATCGACGGGTTGTCACCCGATTTGCGCGCAATCTTGTCGATTTCGTCGATGTAGACAATACCGAGGGCCGCCCGCTGCGGGTCCCAATCGGCCGCTTGCAGCACGCTGGCCAGGATCGTTTCGACGTCCTCGCCCACGTAACCAGCCTCGGTGAGACTGGTGGCATCGGCAATCGTGAACGGCACGTCCAGCACGCGCGCCAGGGTCTGTGCGAGCAGCGTCTTGCCCGAACCGGTCGGCCCAATCAGCAGGATGTTGCTTTTCTGCAGCTCGACGCCCTGCGGGTTGGAACCGTGCGCAATCCGTTTGTAATGGTTATACACCGCCACCGACAGGACTTTTTTGGCCCGGTCCTGGCCGATGACGTACTCATCCAGGCGGGCCACGATTTCCTTTGGCGACATGATGTGATCGAAGGCCACCCCCGGTGTCTGGCCAGCGCCAACACCCTCTTCCTGGAGGATCTCCTGGCAAAGGATCACACATTCATCACAAATGAAGATCCCTTCGGGGCCGGCGATCAGGCGCGCGACCTCGTCCTGGCTGCGGTTACAGAACGAGCAGCGGGAGACAGTCTCAGCCTTGCGTGCCATTCGAGCCGCTCCCGTGAATCTCGGCCCCACCTTCGCCCAACACCCCATCGACCAGACCGTACTCCACGGCTTCCGTGGCACTCAGATAATGGTCACGGTTGAAATCGGCGGCGATGCGGTCCACCGTCTGACTGGTGTGTTTGGAGAGAATATTGTGCAGCAGACGCTGCATGCGCATCAGCTCGTTCAGCTGGATTTCCACGTCGGGTGCGTAGCCCTGGGCGCCGCCGCCGGCCGGATGCATGTGCACCGTCGCGTGTGGCAGGGCATAACGTTTGCCCTTACGTCCCGCTGCCAGCAGCACCGTGCCCATGCTGGCTGTCCAACCCACCGCGACGGTGGAAACGGGTGCGGGGATCATCTGGATGGTGTCGTAAACCGCCAGGCCCGGGTAGATGTGGCCACCGGGCGAGTTGATGTAGAGCTGGATGTCGCGTTCGGGGTCTTCGCGGCTGAGGAAAAGCAGCTGGGCGACGATCAGGTTGGCTACCTGGTCGTTGATCGGTGTGCCCAGGAAAATGATCCGTTCCTTCAGCAGCAGGGAATAGATGTCGTAGGCCCGCTCGCCGCGGCCCGACTGCTCGATCACCATCGGAATCAGTGATTGCGGATTCATCGTGTTATCATCCTTTTTGTGCAGACCATGTCTCGTGTCAATCTATCTCGCTGGCGGTGGCGTCTGCCGTCACCGGCACGGCATTCTCTTCAGTTGGCATGGCCACCGCCATTTCCGTCGTCTCGGCAGCCAGTTCAGTCTCGTCGTGATGGAACGGTGGCAGCGGCTGGCCCTTGCTCAGCGCGACCAGCCGGTCGATCGTCAGCCGGTTGCTCAGCGTCTCGATCAGATACAGCTGGCCACCCGGTGTGTGCAGGAGCTGGCGGTATTCGTCCGCCTCGTCTGGCGCCACATTCTCTGCCTGGCGATCGATCTCAGCTTCCAGGTCTTCGGTGTGCAGGTGCACACCTTCGGCACGTGCCAGCTCGGCAATGACCAGGCGCTGTTTGAGCCGGCGTTCAGCCATGGGGCGCAGCTGCGCCCGCATACCCTCGCGCGTCTGGTTGGTATAGCGCAGGAAGCTCGCCATATCGATGCCCATGTCACGATAGTAACTTTCCTGTTCGCTCTCGACGCGGTCCAGCTCGTCTTCCAGCAGCGTACCGGGGTATTCGATCTTCGGGGCTGCGGCGACGAGCGCATCGACCACGGCGTTACGATAGGTGCGGTCGATTTCGTCCTGTTTTTCCTGGAGCAGGTTCTCCGCAAGATGGGAGCGCATGGATTCCATGTCGTCAAATTCGCCGGCTTCAGCCGCCAACGCCTCATCACTCGGTACCAGTTCGGCTTTGACCGTGTGCAGCGTAGCGTTGAAGGTGGCCGTCTTGCCGGCCCACTGCGACGTCGAATCTTCGGGGTACGTCAGGTCGAACGTCTTGTTTTCACCCGCCGCCATACCGACGAAGGCCGCGTCCAGACCTGGGATCAAGGCTTCGCCCGTTTCACTCAGCTCCAGGTCCCAACTTTCCTGTTTGATGGTCTGTTCGCCATCGACTTCTCCGACCAGGTCGACCGTTACCAGGTCACCAAACGCGGCCGGTCGCTCCACGGGCACCCAGGTCGTATGCTCCTTACGCAGGTCGTCGATGAGTTTGTCCACCTCATCCGGATTGACCTGTGCTTCATCGTAAGGAACACGTAGTTCCTGATAATCGCCCAGCTCGACCACTGGCCGCAGCGGTACGCGAAAGGTCAGGGACAATGGCTCAGCCTCGTATTTGTCTAGTGCTGGTGTGCCACCGGGTTGGATCTGGCTTTCGGTGAGTGCGTCCTCGTACACTTTTTCGACAAGGTCTTCCAGCGCTTCCTGGACCAGCGCGTCGCGACCAAAGCGGCGCACAATAACCTCATACGGTGCCTTACCCGGACGGAAACCGGGGACGCGCACTTCGCTGGCGATGCGCCGGGCTGCCTTGCGCAGCACCGGTGCCGCAATCGATTCGGGTACCCCGACGGTAAGTCGTACTTCACGGTTTTCCAGGGGTTCTGTCGTTACATTCAATGTGTCGACCAACTCGAATGACTCCTTTATCGTTCCATGCAAATTTTCAGTGTTGTTTTTGGTCAAGCGGCCAAAATTATAGCAACATCGATGGCAAAAAGCAAGCCTACATCGATTCCCAGATGAAGATCGACAGGCTGATGGACGCATGGCAGTGTCAGCCTGGCCACGGTCTACCGCCGGTTGAAGAACTTCTCCAGTTCAGCCGCGCTCAGCAGGACCATCGTAGGACGACCATGTGGGCAGGTGCGGGGGCTG
>JAYRNS010000355.1:0-5248 GCA_041912075.1 Anaerolineae bacterium | reverse complement strand
CCAGACCGTGCGCCAGGCCGGCCACCAGACCTGCCAACAGACCCAGAATCGCCCAGCGTTCGCTACCCTCGGTGAGTTCCCGGTAGAGACGCCAGCCCTTGAGACCGGTCGCCCCCAACAACCAGGCACCGCTGAACAAACCCGCCAGCCCCAACCGTGTCCAGAAATCGAGCACGATGTTGTGGGGGTGGCTCAGATTGAGCTCTTCCCAGCCGCTGGGCAGGACGTAGCGCGTGCGGTAGAGATACAAAAAGTTGTCGGGCCCCACACCTAACCAGGGATGGTCGAGCGCCATCTGCACGGCACTGCGCCACAGCTTCAGACGCAGAAAACTGGTCCCCGACTGAAAATTGAGCAGATCGCCCAGCCGCGCCACACCCCGGCTGAAAGCCACCACCACCGCCAGCAGCCCCACCCCCACACCGGCCAGGGCCAGGCGCAGCGTCCGCCCGCCGCGTACGATTCCTACGAAGAGCAGCGCTGCCGGCAGCCCCAGCAGCAGTGCGCCGCGTGAAAAGGTCAGCACGAGCGCCGGCAGCGTCACCAACGCCAGCCCCGCATACAGCGCACGGCGCCGGCCGTGGCCCCACACAGCCACCACCACCAGCAGCGGCAGAATACGCTCCAGATAGAGGGCCAGGTTGTTGGGTGAACCGTAAAAGGCCCGCACCCGCCCGACACCCTCCGCGGCAATGAGATCGGCGCCGAAGACGGCCTGGCCCAGGGCAATCACCGCCACCGCACCGGCACCCAGCGCCAAACCATCGAGTGCCGGCCACAACCAGGTGTACCCGGCGGCCAGCGCCTTCTGCCGGCTGACCAAAAAATAGAACAGGCCAGCGTCCAGGAACACCACCCGCAGCTCGGTGCTGGCGATACCCACCCAGGTTGCACGCAGCGTCGCCAGGACCGCCACCAGTATAAAAAACATCACCGGCAGGTCCAGGTCGAACAGCATGCGGCGCCAACCCTGCCCCGGCGCTGCGCGCGTACACAGCCACGAGACACACGCCCGCCCCATCAGGCCGGCAATACCCAGCCAGACGAAGAGCTCGGGCAGAGAAAAATGAAAACCCAGGATGCCCTTCGTACGCAGGAAAAAGGGCAGGGTCGCCGCCACCAGCGCCGGCGCCAGGTTGGGCTGAAAGACGAGCAGGACCGTCAGAACGCCAGCACTCGCCACGTCGAGCAGCAGCCAGGGTGAGACGGCAAATGCAAGTGCAGCCAGGATGACCAGGAGCGGCGCATATACGCTGCGCTGCACAACCGGGTAACGTGCAAACCATGGTTCGAGACAGGGTATGCTGCCTGGTCGATCGTTCATGCGTATCCCGCCGTCCTCACCGCCCACGCCGCGGCCACACGACGGCGGTAACCAGCCCCACCCCGCCCAGACCCAGCAGGGCATACCCGGCCAGCTGCGTTACCGGGGCTGTTCGGGACGGATCATCGTAGACGTCGATGCCCAGCAGAGGCCATTGCCCCCAACCGCCCACGGGCCGGATAACCGCCGTATGCTCGCCGGGTGCCAGCCGGTCGGCCACCGTCACCGTGGCCGGCGCGGCCAGCGGGTCGTGCAGGACCAGGTAGGCGCGACCGGCTTCGTCGCGCGGCAGCCGGTTGGCCGGTTCACCATCCACCGCCACATCGAAGTAGGCCCAATAGGGTCCACGCTGCACGGCCAGGTCGAGACGCTGGCCGCGAAAACGAAACTGCAGCGCAGCGTCGGGACTGTGTCCCGGATCGGCGGCCTGTGCGGTGACCCGCCAGCCGGGGTCGTAGCGCAGGGCTGCGGCGTTTGGCGGGTGGTGGCCGGGGCCCAGGCTGTCGGCTGGTGCAGCCGCCGCGTGCAGCACACCAAGCACCGGGCGCGGTTGGCCACTGCCTGTCCACAGGGCAAAACCCTCGCGCGGGTCAGCCGGTTGGCTGGACACCGCGCCCGCCCACAACCAACCCGCCAGCCAGGGCCAGTGCTCGGCCTGGGCCAGGGCGTCGGCGGTGAATGCGGCTTGGGTCGATTCATCGACCGCGGGCCAGGGCGCGCTGCTGCCGGTTTCGCCGGCCAGTGGTGCATACCAGCCGGCGGCAACCGCCCAGAGCGGGACGTTGGCCAGGCCGTGGCGTTCCAGCACGGCGCGCAGCAGCTCGATCCGGCGGTAGTTCAGACGGTCAGCCCCCGGCGCCGCCGTTGCGGGCTGGTCGAACCCGTAGGGTTGGGCCGCCACGGCATCGAACCAGCCGGCGACGCCGCGCGACACGAGCTGGTCCAGAAAGGTTATGTCGCTCAGGTTGACGGCGTTGTCTTCGAGCGTCGGTGCCAGGGCGGCGGTCATCACCACGGCGGTGGGATCGACGGCTTTGATCTGGATGGCGGCCTCACGCAGAAGGCCAGCATAATCGGCGGCGTTCACACCCTGGGCGCCCCAATGCGGGGCGATGTTTGGCTCATCCCACACCTGGTAGATGTGGAGGCGGTCCGCATAGCGCTGGGCGACGGCGGCGGCAAACTGGCCGAAGTCGGCGCGCTCTTCCGGTGGCCCCAGCGGGTTCTCGGCGTCGGCCGGCCGGCGTGCCCAGGGCGGCGTGCCATCGAGCACGGCGATCAGGTCGATGCCGTGCGCCGCGGCGGCAGCGACGACCCGATCCATCGCCTTCCAGTCGTATACACCACGCAGCCGTTCCAGCTGATTCCAGTCGAACCGCTGGCGCACGACCGGCAGACCGTTGGCGCGCAGCCGGTCGAGCAGATCAGATAGCTGGGTCTCAGTCAGGGTCGTGAGATCGCTGTTGGCACCCAAAGCCCGCGCGGGTGCGGTTGGCAGCGGTGCGGTTGGCGACACCGGCGCTGTGACCAGCCACAGACCCCCCAATATTCCAACCAGACTGACGATCGCGACGATGGTTCGCATCTACCAGGCCGGTGTACTGGCCCCCGTTTCATCGCGCCGGTAGGGTGCCCACAAGAGGGCCACCAACTGGGGATCGATGTTGGCCTTTTTGGGACGGACATCGATCGTCTCCAGGGTCTCGGTCACCGGATCGTAGCGGCTCTCCAGGGCGGCGACTTCCTGCGCCAGCTCGGCTTCGAGCTCGGCGATCTGCTGCTCCGCGGCCTTGACCGTCTCCTGGGCGCGGCCCACGTCACCACCTTCGTCCATCGACCGGCCGATGCCGCGCGCCGCCTGGCTGATGGCGGTCGTGCCGCGGCGCCGGCCGAAGAGGGCACCCAACAGCGTCGAGCCAACCGACACCGCCGTGTTCATCTGTGCCTGGCGCGCCTGCGACTCCTGCTTGGCAACTGTCTGTTTGGCTTTGAGCAGTTTCTGCTCCAGGCTGTCGAGTTTGGTGGCGTAACGTTTGCGCAGGGCCGCGACCGCATCGTCGCGCTGTTCGCGAGCTTCCTGGGTGGCGCGAATCCGAAAATCCTGTTCGGTTTCGCCGGCACGCGAGGTGAGGCCGGTGCTGGGGCTGCGGTGTACGGTCAGGGCCTGGTTGCGGTACAGCCAATCGACAAAGTCACGATTCCAGTCGGCGTAACTCTTGCTGCGGCTGGCCGCTGGCGGCAGATCGGTAAAGGCAATGCCCGTCACCGGCTCGTCGTCGAGGTCACTCACCGACACGTCGATCTTCTGCGCCGCTTCCCAATCGACCGGCACGGCCTCCTGGGTGATGGGGGTGACCCAGACGCCGGCTTCGGTGGTGTCGATTTTGAGTTTGCTGTCGACAAAATTCACCCTGGCCGCACCTACCAACACCGGTTTGTACAGCGTGTTTTCAGTGCGACCACGCAGCGGCACGAACAGCTGCCGGATCTCCGGTGCCAGCGAAGGGCGTCCACCCGTTGCAGCCGTCGCGACTGGTGCCACGGCGGCGGCCATGGATGCCGCAGGGGTTGTGACCGGGGCTGCGACCGGGGCCAGGGCCGCCTTGTAGGGGTCCATCAGGCTCTTAATCTGCGCACGCGTCAGCGGGCCGCGCAGATAGGACATCACCCAACGGGTGGTGAAGATGACCGGGGCATCGTCGCCAACGTTGTTCATCAGAAAGACGCGGTTGCCCAGGCCGGCCAGGATCTGCTCCATACGTTGGCGGTCGAACCCGCCGCTCATACCGGCTGCGGCACCTTCCAGACCATCCAACACACGTGCTTTGTCCCGTTCGGTCTGCAGGCGGCCGATGAACCAGGTGCCGGCGTTGGACAGGGCTTTGTAATCCAGATCGACCGGGTTTTGCGTCGCCAGCACGACCCCCAGGCCAAAGGCGCGTGCCTGTTTGAGCAGAATCAGCAGAGGCTGTTTGGACGGTGGGGTGGCCGTGGGTGGCAGGTAACCGTAGATTTCGTCCATGTAGAGCAGGGCACGCAGGCTGGTGGTACCCGACTGTGAACGCATCCAGCCCACAACCTGGTTGAACAAAAGTGAGACGAAGAACATACGCTCGGCGTCACCCAGATGGGCCACCGAGAAGATTGCGATGCGCGGCTTGCCCTGCGGGGTGTAGAGGATATTCTTGATATCCATCGGTACCCCTTCGAGCCAGGCGCTGAAACCCGGCGAGGCCAGCAGATTGTTCAGCGACATGACCAGGCTAAACCGTTCCTTGGAGGGGTAGAACGATTCCAGATCGAGCACGCCAACCTTGGTCAGCGGCGGGTTCTGGATGTCCTGGATCAGGGCCGCGAGATCGACGTTTTGTCCTTGTTGCCAGCGGTAGGCCAGGATGTTCGAGAGCAGGATGTGTTCGCGGCTTTGCAGCGGGTCTGCCTGGATGTTGAGCAAACCCAAGAGGCTGGTCACCGTGGTCTGAATACGTTCCTGCAGCAGCTCCCCATCTTCCAGGATATCGGCTGACGGTGCCGCAAACGAAGCCAGGATCGACACCGGGATACCAGCCGAGCTGCCGGGCGTATAGATGGCGAGATCGACCGAGTCACGCAGACGCTGGATGCGCGCCCCATCCTCACCCCAATCGGCCAGCCCTTTGCTCCAGAGCTGCGCCTGCTGCGCGGCGTACTCCTCTGGAGTCAGGTTCTTCTTCTGCGCATCCTCGACGTTGATCCAGGGTAGAAAGTCCTGCGGCTGCAGGTTGGGAAAGGTCAGCAGCAGGTTGCCCAGGTCCCCCTTGGGGTCGACGAGGATCGCCGGAATGCCATCGATCGCGGCCTCTTCGATCAAACCAATGCAGAGACCAGTTTTGCCGCTGCCGGTCATACCAACGACGACGGCATGGGTCACCAAATCCTTGCTGT